>DATGCB010000393.1:0-3458 GCA_035312365.1 Eudoraea sp.
AGAGTATAAAGCGTCAGAATGAGGATGACCTTGGGATATTGCGCCCCGCATATTCCCTGATGACGGGGTTTATAGGCACCGCATCCCTGAACCATGCACTGTCTGAAAACGGAAAGGATGAAATTGCCTATCGGTTGTTGCAACAAACCTCGTACCCATCCTGGCTTTATTCCGTAAAGAACGGGGCGACGACCATATGGGAGCGCTTAAACTCGTATACCGTGGAGAATGGCTTTGGGGGCAACAATAGTATGAACTCTTTTAATCATTATTCCTTTGGCGCCGTCGCCTCCTGGATGTATAACTATTCCCTGGGTATTCAACGCAGTCCCGAGCATCCTGGCTTTAAGCATTTTATATTGAAACCCACGCCGGATCCCGACAAGAAGATGACATGGGCCATAGGGTATTACGATGGCATATACGGGCGTATAAAAAGCGAGTGGCATTGGGAAGCCGATGGATGGACCTATAAAACCACCATACCCGCGAATTCCACTGCTACATTGATGCTGAAAGCCAAATCTGTGAAAAATATTACGGAAAACGACACTAGATTGAAAAGAGCAAAAGGGATCAATATTTTGCAGGAAAAAGACGGGGAGGTTGAGTTACAACTGGTGTCCGGGAGCTATGAATTTAAGGTTAAAACAGAATAGGCATATCCGGGGGCAGGCAATTATTTGCGGAAATAAGTTGGAGGTGAATGCACGCTGCAGACCTCATGCCTGTCGGGAAGGTTCGGGTTGTACGGCAGCAGATCCCCTGGATGCCATTCTCAGGTCTTTTTTCCCTAACTTAATGCCATAAACAAAATTGTATGAAACGCTGCCCGTGTTTATTCATCGTGCTTATTGCCATGGTATTCTTGACGCCCTGTTTCCCCCAGGCTAACATCTCCCATCTCGATTCCATGGTCAATCCCCGTATGCGGGTAATAATTGATAACGATCTTGGCGGAGATCCGGATGGTTTATTCCAGTTGGCACATCACCTGTTATCGCCTTCCGTTGAAATTCGGGGTATTGTGGCTTCTCACCTCTATGCTCAGGGGTTTGGAGGACCCGGTACTTCAGAGTATGCCAAAGAAAAGGCTACCCAGATCCTGAAGATTTTAGGGTTCGAGAAGAAAATTCCGGTCCATACTGACAAGAATGAAAGTCTTGCGGATCTGAACACACCGGTGCTTTCTGACGGGGCTCAGGCCATCATTGACGAGGCTTTGCGAACCGATACCGAATTGCCATTATTTGTAGTCTGTGGAGGGGGGCTTACCAATATCGCCAGCGCTTATCTCATGGAGCCGGGAATTGCCGAAAAGCTTACACTGGTTTGGATCGGTGGGCCGGAATATGATGACCTCGCCCTGCCGCCGCCGGGGTATACCCCTTTGGAATACAATCTTGGAATCGATTTACTGGCTGCACAGGTTATCTTTAATACCTCTGATATTAAACTGTGGCAGGTTCCCAGGAATGCCTACCGTCAGCCGATCATGTCGCACGCCGAATTGCTCGTCAATGTCAGGGGGAAAGGCGCATTGGGCGATTACTTGGCCGGCACGATGGAGGATACCTTTAAAAAAATGAACAACTATAACGTCCTGATCGGAGAAACGTACATCATGGGTGATAATCCCCTGGTGTTGTTGACGGCTTTGCAATCTTCCTTTGAGTCGGATCCTGCCTCCAGCCACTACGTTGTGAAAAGGGCTCCGAAAATAAATGATGCCGGTACCTATGAAACTAACCATTCAGGAAGAAATATCAGGGTGTACCATCAATTGGACAACCGGCTGCTATTCAACGATTTTTATGCAAAACTACAGCTGTTGGCAGACAGCAAGAAGTAAATCTAAAACCGGACATTATCGGTTGCTAAGTTGTTCCATAACCTCCATAACCACAAGTCCATCTGAAGCCGGACATGGATTTTCATCCTTGCCGAGGAAATAGTTCACTGTTGTCTCGATCATGGGTTGTTGTACATGTGTGGGGTTTGTAAACGTAAAACTATCGGAACCCCCGGGGGTATACATGGTAACGCTTTCTCCGTAAAATGAAAAATGGATCCTTCCTCTGCTGCCATAAATGATGCATTCCTCCTTCTTATTCAATGGGGAAGCACCAAAATTCCAGAGCCCGCGAAATTGAACACCGCTTTCGAAGGCGATAATCCCGTTTACGATATCTTCCACCAAAGGATTCTCCGTTGCTGAAGTTGAAAAGCCACGCACATTGGAAATTTTTCCAAAATAGTGATACATTAAATCAATCTGATGTGGTGCCAGATCGTAAAAGTAGCCTCCGCCGGAAATGGAGGGTTCAAGCCTCCAGTTTTCTTCCGTATCTGCAATGATATCAGAATTTCCAGGCAGTAAGATCTGAATATCCGCAAAGATAATATTTCCGATTGCACCACGGCCCAGAAGTTCCCTGACCTTTAAAAAAGCCGGTAACTTTCTGCGATAGTGGGCGACGGTCAATTTGCAGCTGCTTTGCTCAGCCGCATGGCATATTTGTTTTGCTTCCCCGGAGTCTATGGCCATGGGTTTTTCAAGATACACATGTTTGCCGGCTTCCAGTGCTTTTAAGGTGTATTCGAGATGGGTTGACGGGGGCGTTGAAATATACAGTGCATTGATCTGCTTATGATGCAGGAGATCATCCGCATTGTCAGACCACATTGGAACGTTGTGCCTCAGGGCAAAATCCCTGGCCTTCCCTCCATTGCGGCGCATGACGGCAAGCAGGGTAGAGTTTTTAACCTTTTGAAAAGCCGGACCACTCTTAATTTCGGCGACATCACCACAACCAATAATGCCCCAGTTTATTTTTTCCATGAAGGGTAAATGATCAATTCTGTCTCCTTTTTTCAAGGATTTCCTGCAATTTTTCATCATTCACCCCAAAAATGCCATCCTTTTCCACATCATCGAGAAACACCTTGATATATCTATTGCTCAGTTCATCACTGTCGCCGTATTTCTTCCGTATTTCCTCCAATTCAGTGTGAAGTTTTTGACGTACTTCCGCATAGGCAGGATCATCATAAACACTGGTCAGTTCTTTGGGGTCTTTGTTCCTGTCATAGAGTTCCCAATGGTCAAGATCAAAGTAATAATGGATTAATTTGTACTCTTTGGTTACGATCGCATAGTGCCTGTTGACCATATGTTCCGCGGGATATTCGTAGTAATGATAATATACGGCTTCCCTGGTCCAATCATCCATTTTCCCGGTCAGAATGGGAACCAGGCTTTCACCCTGCATGTCATCGGGTTCCTGCACCCCGGCTACGTCCAAAAAAGTTTGTGCAAAGTCGAGGTTTTGAACCATTTCATCAGATCTGGAGCCTGCTTTCACATTACCCGGCCATGCAATGAGCAGAGGGGTTTTAAAGGATTCATCGTAAGCAAAGCGTTTGTCAAACCAGCCGTGCTCGCCTAAATAGAAGCC
>DATGCB010000394.1:0-22312 GCA_035312365.1 Eudoraea sp.
TTTCTGAACTGTAGCTTCTGATAAGATTTCCCTGACTATCGCTGATCTCAACCTTAATATGGGTTGAATCACGTTCCTCTGGGAGCTCGTAATAAACAACCATTCCGTTCGCCGGATTAATCCCTTGGAAGGGATCCGTGCCTTTGAATTTTTTAGACGTTTTATCAAGCGGGCTGTCCCAGGATCCGTTATAGGCATCTTCCGGTTTCAACATTTTAAGGGCTCCGGCCCCCGCCTGATATTGATGGAGTGCCGCCAGATCATCCAGGATCCAAAATGACCGGCCCGAGGTGGCAACAATTAAATCCCCCTTATGAACCATCAGATCCGTTACGGGGGTAACGGGTAAATTCAACTGAAAAGGTTCCCAGTTTTTTCCGCCATTCCACGATATATAGATGCCTTTTTCCGTACCTGCATATAAAAGATCCTTCCGGCCCGCATCCTCGCGCACCACCCTGGTAAATGATCCGTAGGGGATCCCGGTGCTTATGTTTGTCCAGCTGGCTCCATAATTGGTCGTCCTGAAAAGCGCGGGAGTGTAATCGTTAAATTTATACCGGGTGGTGGCAATATAAGCGGTTTTGGGATCGTGAGGAGAAACGTCAATAGCATTCACAAGGCATTCCTCCAGGCCATTTGGAGTGACATCATTCCACGTCGCTCCCCCATCCCTGGTGATATGTACGAGCCCATCATCGCTTCCGGTCCAGAATACCCCTTTTTCATGCGGAGATTCCGTCATATACGCAATAGTTCCGTAGTTTTCCGCTCCAACGGCCTCATTGGTATAAGGCCCCCCTCCATTACCCTGCTTATCATCGATATTTCGTGTGAGGTCCGGGGAAATTTCCTCCCAGGTGATCCCCATATCCCTGGTTCTCAATACAAGTTGTGCACAATGATAAAAGGTCCCCGGCTCATGTTTGGACCAAAGGATCGGGGCATTCCAATTGTACAAATATTTCATATCCCTGGCCGCCCTGCCCAAATACTGTATCGGTGCGGCCATGACATGGGTTTCCGATTTGGTCTCCATATCCAATAGATCAATGGTGCCTAAATAGCTTCCACCCATGACATACCTCGGGTGATCCGGATCAAAACCCAAAAAAGCACTTTCACCCCCGGCCGCATAGGTCCAGTCCTCCCTCGTTATACCACTTCGCCCTACAGAAAGACTGGCAATTTTCAGGGAGGTATTATCCTGCTGCCCGCCATAAATATTGTAAGGAAACAGATGGTCCGCATTGATCCGGTAGATCTGTGCAGTTGGCATATTTTCCTGCGTGGACCAGGTTTTACCATAATCAAAGGATATACCGGCACCCCCATCATCAGCTGCCACTATATTTTTGGAGTTTGCCGGATTTATCCAAAGGTCGTGATAGTCCCCGTGCAGTTCTGGAAGGACTTCCCAGGTTTCCCCCCCATCCTCAGACCGCAGGGCCGGGGCACTCATCACATACACGGTATCTTCGTCATTGGGGTCGGGGAAGACCTCGATATAATACCAGGCGCGTTGTACAAGGCGATTATCGCCACTGACCATGCTCCAATTTTGTCCCGCATCTTCAGATACAAAGAGCCCCCCTTTGTCAGCCTTGGAATCGCTTTCTATCAAAGCAAATACCTTGTCCGGATTGGCCCGACTAACGGCTATCGCCATCTTCCCTTTTTCCTTTGGCAATCCTTTCTGAAGTTCTGTCCAGGATTCACCCCCGTCAACCGATTTATAAAGGCCACTGCCGGCACCTCCACTAATTACTTTATCAGGGGTTCGCTGATGGTGCCACATGGCCGCGTAAAGCACGTCCGGGTTATGAATATCAATCGATAGTTCCGAACATCCTGTAAGATCATTAACATACAACACCTTTTTCCAACTGCTGCCCCCGTCGGATGATTTGAATATTCCCCGTTCTTCAGAAGGCCCATACAAGGCTCCCTGAGCGGCAACAAACAGAATATCGGGATTATTCGGATGGATTACAATGCGGGCAATATGTTGCGTCTTTTCAAGGCCTGCCTTCTTCCAGGTTTTTCCGGAATTCGTAGATTTATAAACCCCGTCACCATAGGAAGTCATCACCCCTCTCGGGGCATGTTCCCCCATTCCACAATAAACAACATTGGGATCTGAGGCAGAAACGGCAACCGCTCCCACAGATCCTGTCTCAAAAAATCCATCGGAAATATTTTCCCAGCGTTGGCCGGCATCTGTCGTTTTCCAGAGTCCACCCCCCGTAATCCCCATATAATAGGTTAAGGGATCGCCGGTAACACCCGTAGCCGTAACGGATCTCCCGCCGCGAAAAGGGCCAATGTTCCTGTACTTCAGGGGGGAAAAATAGGTTTCGGCGGTCTGTGCCAGAATGTTGCCTCCTAAAAGAAAAAAGCCAATCAGGAGTACTTGTTTAGAAACGACCATTGCATTTTTTGTTTTTAAAGTAGTGTCTTTCATTTAATTTGCGTGTCATATTAATGGCCAGGCGCAATGACCCCGAGCCCTTCCGGGATGACGGCATCATTACTCCTCTACGAACAGATAGTTGAGGTTCAATTCATTGAAGGCGGTATTAAATGCGCGTATTTCCCTTTTCACAAGGGTGTCGAATTCCGCCAGTTGTGATTTGATTCTGGCAGTCAATTCATTTTTAACAGCAATGTCCTGATCTGTGGGTGGGAAATCATCCAGGGAAACAAGGCTGTTCAAATGAGCCAGTTTATTCGTGAGCCGGATGGGGAAATTCAGGGGATCCTGATTGCTCTCGTTTTGGGTTTGGTACAACGCCTTTTCAATGGCTCCAAAATCCTCCTTCATTTTATTTGCCCTGGCCATCAGGTCACTGGTGACATCATTGTCTTTATATTGTTTTGTGAAGGCATCTAACTGTTCCGTGACTTTTCTTATTTTTTTGATGGAGCCATGAGCCTCGTCCACCGTTGCATTGATCTCACTAATAAAATCGTGCTGTTCCTGCATATCTTCAACGGAAGTCTCTGCCCTGGGATCAGGGATAATTGAAAAGGATTGTGAGGTGCTGGTGCCATTGACATTTAGGTGTACCAGGTATTGTCCTGGAACAGCCCTGGGGGCCTGAAAACTGGCCCACCAGAAAATCATCCCTTTTAGTTTTTCCGCTTCCCTTCCCCTGGTGTTCCACACATGAGTATTACCTCCCTTTTTAACCTCCAGTTTTTTGTCTTTGTCTTTGGAAGAATTTTTAAAACTGCTTAAAGTATCCCCGGACATAGTGGTATAGGTTAAAGCAATGCTGTCTTTCGCTGCAACATCCCTTAAATAATAATGGGTGAGCACGCCATTGGGATGATTCTGCCCTGCCGTTTTTGAAGGTTCGTCAGCAGCCTCTCCCTTCATGCGATAGGCATTCTTTGGTTTATAGAGGATGATACCGGTATTCTGATGGTTTTCCTCAAGCTGGTGCAACACCGTCAGGTCATCAATGATCCATAAACTCCTCCCCTGGGTGGCGACGATAAGATTATTGTCCCTGATGGCCAGATCCGTAATGGGAACTACGGGTAAATTTAATTGAAATGGTTTCCAAAGTTGACCGTCATCAAAAGAAATGTACATTCCGGTCTCTGTCCCGGCATAGAGCAAACCCCTTCGTTTAGGGTCCTCACGAAGGACCCGCGTAAAATGTTCATTGTTTATACCGTTTGTTATTTTTGTCCAGGTCCTTCCGTAGTCCGTCGTTTTATACAGATAGGGTTGAAAATCTCCCAGCTTATATCTTGTTGTGGCGACATAGCAGGTCCCCTCATCAAAAGCAGAGGGTTCAATACTGTTCACCATGGACCATTCAGGCATATTGGACGGCGTTACATTTTCCCATTCACCCCCTCCGTCCTGTGAAACGTGGATCAACCCGTCATCACTGCCTACCCATAGCAACCCTTCCTTTAACGGGCTCTCATTTGCGGCAAAAATGGTACAATAATATTCCACTCCGGTATTATCCTGCGTAATAGGACCCCCGCTCGATACCAGTTTACCGGGATCATTCCTCGTAAGGTCGCCGCTCAGCAATTTCCAGCTCTGCCCCTCATTTTCGCTTGCATGAACGTGGTTGGAGAAGGTGTATAACTTCTTTGGATTATGCCTGCTGAACAGGATCGGAAAATTCCATTGAAAACGGTATTTCATCCCCTCGGCTCCATAGCCCATGGGATTGTCCGGCCAAACATTGATGCCGCGAACGGTCCCCTTGTCATGATTTACCCTGGTTAAAAATCCCCCGTAACTGCCCCCGTACACAATATCGTTATTTACAGGGTCGACTGCAATATGAGCCGATTCACCCCCAGCGGTTTCCTCCCAGTTGTGCTCATCGATACTGGCCCCATCGCTTCTGTGTTCAATCCTGATCGTAGAATTGTCCTGCTGGGCCGCATAGATCCTGTATGGATGGGCATTATCTGTGGTAACCCTGTAAAATTGCGCGGTGGGCTGGTTGTAATAGGTGCTCCATGTTTCACCTCCATCATAGGATACCTGGGCCCCTCCGTCGTCCCCTATAATCATCCGGCTGGGATTTTCAGGGGCGATCCAAAGATCGTGATGATCACCATGTGGGGCATTGAAGTCGTTAAACGTTTTTCCTCCGTCGGTAGACTTGTGATAGCGTACGTTCAATACGTACACCACATCTTCATCACCTGTATCAGCATAAAGGCGGGTATAGTACCATGCGCGCTGGCGCAATTTCCGTTCGCTGTTCACCTGTACCCATTTTTTCCCTCCATCATCGGAACGGTATAAACCTCCTTTTTTCTTGTTTTCAACAATGGCCCATACCCTTTCAGAATTTACTGGTGAAACAGCCACCCCAATGATCCCCAGGGTGTCTTTGGGAAAACCCTCGTTCCCTGAGATCTCCGTCCACGTCTCCCCTTTGTCTGTACTTTTCCACAATGCAGACCCCGGCCCGCCACTGCTGAGACTGTAGGGTGTACGTTGTACCCTCCAGGTAGATGCGTACACAATACGCGGATTATTGGGATCCAGGGTGAGATCTACCGCTCCGGCCTGATCGTTGACGAAAAGTGTCTTCCGCCAGGTTTGACCCCCATCCGTGCTTTTGTAGACCCCCCTTTCCGGGGTGGGTTTATAGATGTTGCCGAGTACCGCGGCATATACGATATCATGGTTGACAGGGTTTACCCGGATCCTGGGAACATGCCTGCTGTTCTGAAGTCCGGCTGAGGTCCAGGTTTTCCCTGCATCCACCGTCTTCCAAATCCCGTACCCTGATGAGACGTTTCCGCGTACGGTTTTCTCGCCCCCGCCCACATAAATGACATTTGGATCGCTTTTGGAAACCTCCACAGCACCGATGCTGCCTCCGAAATAACCGTCAGAAATATTTTCCCAGCTACGGCCACCGTTAGTGCTTTTCCATACACCTCCTCCCGTGGCCCCAAAATAAAATAGGTTGGGTTTCCCCGGGACACCTGTAACTGCGGCCGATCTGCCTCCGCGAAATGGGCCTACCAACCGGTATTTTAAACTTGAATACAATTCCTCCCGATATGGATCAGGGAAATTCTGATTTCTTTTTTGTGCGTCATTTCGGATGGGGAGAAGAAAGAGAATCAGCAGCAGCATGCCTGCTCCGGGGTATAAGTTTTTCATAGATAGTATGCTCGAATTAGTCAAGCTTAAATGTAAGGAAAAGGCGTGGAATATATTTTATGATTTTCTTCCCAATGGGAATAGCGGTTTTAATTTGTCTCCGGAATGAAATCCCGGAATCATGCAAACTGTAAATTACCGAAACCACTTTTAACCCAGTGCAGCCCGTCCCATTACTTCCCTATCCGGCTGTTTATTTTAGCTGCCTGTCCTCTAAAAAAGTGCTGACAACAAAACGCGTTGTGGAAAGCCGGTTCCTCCCGTGCTTTTTAAATAAGTCCATTGAATGCAGTATGGTAGTCTGGTTTCCTGAATTAGATAAGCCACAACAGGTCTCTGTTCATCAAGTTTTTGTATTTTAGGGTCGATACCATCTGAGGTCTTCACTTTAACAGGTAACTTTAATTTTCATTGTCTAAAATTCGAAAATGAGATCAGCTTTATTTTATCTACTCTTATCCTTAGGCTTTATTCCATATCTAAGTGCACAGGACCGGGTAACTGGTGAATCTTTCGCTACCCGTTCCGAAGTCCTCGCCCAAAACGGAATGATTGCCACAAGTCATCCTTTAGCTACACAAATTGGCCTGGATATCTTAAAAAAGGGCGGGAATGCCATAGATGCAGCCATTGCCGCCAATGCTGCCCTTGGTTTAATGGAACCCACCGGTTGCGGTATCGGAGGTGATTTGTTTGCCATTGTATGGGATGGGAAGACCCGGAAATTATATGGCCTGAACGCCAGCGGAAGGTCTCCCAAATCTTTAACCCTTGCCTATTTTGAAAAAGAGGGCCTGGAAAAAATTCCGTCTCATGGTCCTTTGCCTGTGAGCGTTCCCGGGGCTGTGGACGGGTGGTTTGAATTACATAAAAAATTCGGATCTCTTCCTATGAAGGAGCTTTTAGCGCCTGCCATCTCCTATGCGGAAAATGGCTTCCCGCTCACCGAATTAATCGCGTGGTATATGGGTGGCATCCCAGACATACACAAGGCTGGATTCTCCAATATTGAAGACACCTATCTCAAACCGAACAACGGCCGTATTCCAAAGGAAGGTGAGATTTACCGAAACCCCTATCTGGCGAAGACCTATCAAAAGATCGCCGATGGAGGGCGTGATGCATTTTACAAGGGTGACATCGCCAAAATCATTTCGAAATTCATGAAGGATCATGGTGGTTTTCTTTCGGAAGGCGATTTGGGGGAGCATCGCTCGGAGTGGGTAGAACCGGTTTCCGTCAACTACCGGGGGTATGACGTTTGGGAATTGCCTCCGAATGGCCAGGGTATTGCCGCCCTGCAAATGCTTCAAATTCTGGAAGGATTCGATTTTTCAAACATTGAATTCGGAAGTGCGGAACACCTGCATTTATTCACAGAGGCCAAAAAGCTTGCTTTTGAAGACCGGGCCAAATACTATGCAGACATGGATTTTGTAAAGGTCCCCGTGTCAGAGTTGTTATCCGATAACTATGCCGCGGAGCGAAGAAATGAGATAGGCGAACAAGCGGCGGCCTACACTGCCGGAGAGATCAGTGCCGGGGAAACCATTTATATGACCGTGGCCGACAGGGACGGGACAATGATCTCCCTGATCCAAAGTAATTATCGTGGTTTAGGTTCCTATATGGTGCCTCCGAAACTTGGCTTTATGCTGCAGGACAGGGGTGAATTATTTAGTTTAAAAAGAGGCCAGGCCAATACCTTTGAACCAGGGAAAAGGCCTTTTCATACCATTATTCCTGCCTTTATAACGAAGAATGGAATCCCTTTTGTAAGTTTCGGGGTGATGGGTGGTGACTTCCAGCCCCAGGGGCATACTCAAATTGTCATGAATCTCATTGATTTTGGTATGAATTTACAGGAAGCAGGCGATGCGCCCAGATGGGATCATACAGGAGGTTCCTCCCCGACCGGTGTAATATCCGGGGAAGCGGGCGAAATACGTTTGGAATCCGGTATTCCCTATAAAACCGTAAGAGGACTTATGGACAAAGGGCACAGAGTTAGTTTTGGCAGGGGGATTTACGGCGGATATCAGGCCATACTTTGGGATTCTGAAAACAAAGTTTATCACGGGGCCTCGGAAAGCAGAAAAGATGGCCAGGCGGCCGGATATTAAAGTAACGGCGTCCGTGTCTTCGATTTGGGCGGGGAGTATCATCAAATAGGTGCATATACCAACACATGAAGTTTTATAGGATCACCAGTGTCGTATTCTTGTATGTCAGCTTTCTTGCCTGCGAGCCTGTCCAGGAAAGACTGGGCGACTTCAAACTGCTACCGCAGGCGCAGCAATTCAACATTACCGGAGTCTCGTCACTATCTCATGATGATGTATTGCTGTATCACATTTCTGAGGAGGTTAAATCTGAAATTCCCCCCGCTATTTTTGATTCCCTTAAGGCTACTGAAAAGCGCGGTGAAGCCCAAGTCGTACTTACCCTGGATACGGTATTGGATACCCGGGCCGAAGGCTATATCCTCAGCATTTCTGAAAATAAGATTGCAATAAGAGGCAGGGACAGGGCCGGGCTCTTCTATGGCATGATGACATTGAAGCAGCTATTGGAAGATGCCCGAGAACAAGGTGTTCACCTTCCCTTGTGCAGCATCAGGGATTATCCCCTACTCGCATACAGGGCCGTACATCTCGATGTAAAACACCACCGGGAGAAAAAGGAATATTATTACGCCATTATAGACAAACTTGCGAGGTACAAGGTAAATGCCATCATTGTTGAACTGGAGGATAAAATTAAATATGAGCGGCAACCACTGGTGGCTTCGGCAGATGCTTTGAGTATTGCCGAATGGGAGCAACTGAGTAAATATGCCCGGGATCGGAATATAGAGATCAGCCCATTGGTACAAGGCCTGGGGCACGCCTCATTCATCCTGAAGCACGATCATTACAAGCCACTTCGGGATAATCCAAATAGTGATTGGGCATTTAACCCGCTGGACCCCGAGACCTATACCGTACAATTTGATCTTTACCGGGATGCAATGGCCGCAACACCTTACGGAAGGTATCTTCACGTGGGCGGGGACGAGGTACACACTACCGGTCGCGGTAGTGGTAAGTCTCCCCTGGAACTGCAGCTCATTTGGTTAAACAAAGTCTGCGCCTTTGCCGAAGCTAATGGCCGTATTCCTATCTTCTGGGATGATATGCCCCTGAAACATGCAGAGGTCTACACGGCGATGTTCCAACCGGAACTCAGCAAAGAGGAAGTAGAGCAAATTTGGGCTGAAAATGAGCATAAGCTGGCGGACTTCCTCGACCTTTTCCCGAAAAATTGCATTTACATGCGCTGGAACTATGCCAGTCCCCAGGCCCTTGGTAACAGCAAAGCCATGGATTGGTTCCAGAAACACGGGATGCAGGTAATGGGAGCAACTGCCGGGCAGCGCAGGTGGGTATTAATGCCACAGGATGGGGGTAATCTGAATAATATAAAGTCGTTTGCGAAATCGTCTGTCGAGCATAACCTCAAGGGCCTGTTGCTGACCCTCTGGGATGATGATTCCCCACATTTTGAACTGTATTGGCGCGGCATTCTTGGCTTTGCGGAATACACCTGGGCAGGGGAAAAACGTTCCAGGGAAGCATTGTTGACCGCTTACCGGCATCGGGAATTTTCCCATACGTTGGCCGGAGAAGAATTTTCCTTTGTTGACCAACTGGAAGAAGCTGTAGCCTTTTGGAAAAATGCCCTGTTGGAAGGTACGGACCGCAATCATCTAAGAAAATCAAAGTCTGCTGAAAGCGATGGGATTCTGGTTTTCCCCGATCCGGAACGCAAGGGTAAATGGAGTACGGATCATGCCCCACGCCTGGAAAAAGTGGAAAGGATCCTTAAAATTTCAGACAGTGTTGCTTCAAAAATCCGGGCAATGCACTCACTGGCCACGCGGAACACCTATACTCTGGAGGTATACCAACAGGTACACAGGATGTCCCGGATTGCACCAAAGGCTCTTTTGGCACTACAAGCATTTGATATTGCCCAAAATGAAGAACAAACCCTGGAAGCGATGCGCACGATCAGTCGGTTGCCTTCCGAATTTGAGCAAATAAGGGCTCAATTGGAAAAAGTCTATGGAGAAACACGCATCCTTGAAAAACCCGACGATTACATCCTGGATCAGGATCATCATGCACATTTGGCCAACCAGGCAAATTCCTTTGACTGGCAATTTCAGGCCGAACTTTTGTTTCTTGACAAAATAAAGCGGGAATTTTTAGATCATTCTGCAAATAAATAAAGACATTTATAGACTCAATTAATTGAAAAATGAAAAAGCTAGATCGAAGGAATTTTATCAGGAAAACTTCCCTTGCCGGTGCGGCAATGAGCATGACACCCATATTGGGCAGGGGGGCAACCACCTTCTCCGAACGGCCATTTACAGCCCAATATATGGGAGACTATGAAGCTCCCGGGTTAGAGACCATCCGGGCTGCCTTTATTGGTGTCGGAGCACGTGGGCCCGGGCATCTTAAATTTTTTGCCGCCCTGCCCGGGACCGAGGTAGTCGCCATTAGTGATCTGTATGAGGATCTCGCCAAAAAATGGGCGGGTGTGGCTACAGAAATCGGAGCCGGAGAACGACATAAGGACATTGCGTTGTATTATGGGGGCGAAGACCGGTGGAAAGTGATGCTGGAAGAAGTAAAACCGGATGTGGTTTTTATTGCAACCAACTGGAAAAACCACGCGCCTATGGCAATTGAAACCATGAAAAGGGGGGGGCATGCATTTGTTGAAGTCCCTATCGCAGTAACACTGGATGAAATGTGGGCCATCATAGATGCCTCCGAAGCTACCCGGAAGCATTGTATGATGATGGAAAATGTAAACTATGACCGTGATGAGTTAATGTTCTTAAACATGTGCCGCCAGGGGGTATTAGGTGAATTATTGCATGCAGAGGCAGCCTATATTCACGAATTGAGAGGGCAGATGGAAGAACAGCAGCGGGGTACCGGTTCCTGGCGCACCCTTCACTATGCCAAAAGAAATGGCAATTTATATCCGACGCATGGGCTGGGCCCGGTAGCCCAATATATGAATCTGGCAAGGCAGGAGGATCACTTTGGCAGCCTGGTTTCCTATTCAACTCCCTCTGTCGGGCGAAAGGCTTATGCCAAAAAGAATTATCCACCGGAGCACAAGTGGAACCAACTGGAGTACAAGGGAGGTGATTTAAATACTTCCATCATAAAAACAACCCTCGGTCGTACTATTATGGTCCAATGGGATGAAACCAGTCCGAGGCCGTATTCCCGTCTCAATCTTATACAGGGTACGAAAGGGACTTTGGCCGGTTTTCCAACCAGGGTTGCTCTGGAGGGAGGTGTCCCGGGTATTACGGAAGACCATCATAGCTGGGTGCAGGGTGAGCAACTCGCCGTACTTTATGAAAAATACGATCACCCGCTCTATAAACGCTTAAATGAGCAGACCAAGGACAGCGGGCATGGGGGCATGGATGGTATGATGATGTACCGCATTGTGGAGTGCCTGCAAAAAGGCCAATCGCTCGACCAAAATGTTTATGAAGGATGTTATTGGAGTGCCGTTAGCCCGCTCAGCGAGGCATCCGTGGCCCAGGGCGGGGCACCGCAGGCCTTCCCGGATTTTACGAGGGGCAATTGGAAAACTACCAAACCCCTCGATATTATTAGTTAATTTTTATCCCTGTCATATGAAAAATTATATTGCCATTTTACTGCTTTCACTAGCGGTATGCTCCTGTAAAACTGAATCAAAAAAGGATAAAGCCGAGCCCCTCTCCGGGGCTGAATCCGAAACCGGGCAAAACGACTGGATCTACCTGTTCGACGGTACAAGCACGGAAGGTTGGCGGGCCTATAACGGTGACTCCCTGCCCCCGGGATGGATTGCTAAAGACGGTGAACTGACCTTTGATACCGAACTGGGATTGGAACAGAATTACACCGGAGGGAAGGACATTATCTACGCTGCAGAAGAATTTGACAATTTTGAGTTGTACCTGGAGTGGAAATTACCGGAAGGTGGAAACAGCGGGATATTTTACCACCTTAAAGAGGGCTATGACGGGCCGCCGGAAGTTTCTCCGGAATATCAGCTCATTGATGATGAAAACTATGCGAGGATCCACGACCTGACGGAGTATAATACAAGTCTGGGATATACCGAAAACCCGGGGGAGCTTAAGCCCTTACAGCAAACGGCTTCGGATTATGCAATGTTCCCTGCAGACCCTGAACAAAAAGTATTGAACCCTGTCGGCGAATGGAATTCCTCTAAAATTGTATTTACTCTCGAAAAAGCAGAACACTGGCTGAATGGTAAAAAAGTCCTATCTTTTGTGCCCTGGTCAGAGGCGTGGTATGAAAGGAAAAATTCTGATAAGTGGAAAACCAGCCCCGATTACGGGAAGTATCGTACAGGGTATATAGGGTTACAGGATCACTCCAGCCCAATTTGGTTCAAAAACATTAAAATAAGGAAATTGTAATTTACACTAAGAGATATGAATAAAAGAGATTTTCTCAAAAGCGCAGCCGCCCTTTCTTCATTTGCACTACTTCCGTCCGGAGTTTGGGCGTTTACAAAAAATAAACGGCTCCGAACTGCCCATATCGGTGTTGGCAACATGGGGGGCGAAGACCTCAAAGCTATTTCATCTCATTCACTGGTAGATGTTACGGCATTGTGCGACGTGGATGCCAATAACCTTGCCGCCGCCAAAAAATTACACCCCAAAGCGAAGCTGTTTTCAGATTATAGGAAAATGCTGCAGGAGATCGGTGATGAGATCGATGCGGTGATCGTATCAACCCCGGATCATACGCATGCGCCGGCCTCCATGATGGCTATGAACATGAATAAGCCCGTGTACTGCCAGAAACCCCTGACCCATCATGTATCTGAGGCAAGGGCCATGAAAAAGCTTGCCGCGGAAAAGAGTTTGGTCACACAAATGGGGATACAGGTGCATTCCTTTTATGATTACAAACTGGCAACCCTGCTCATCCAATCCGGAATCATTGGTAAAGTTCATACCGTGCGCGCATGGTCTCCCAAAAGTTGGGGATTTGACGGCCCGCTTCCCGAAGGCAGCGACCCCATTCCCGAACATCTGGACTGGAATCTATGGCTGGGAACTTCGGCCGAGCGACCCTACAAGGATGGATTATATCACCCGGTGAATTGGAGAAAAATTGTAGACTATGGCTGTGGCACCCTGGGTGACATGGGGGTACATATTTTTGATACCCCTTACAATGCGCTGGAATTGGATGTCCCGAGAACGATCATAAACGAATGCAGGCCGCCAACCGGGTTTGGCTACCCGGAGAACAATACGGTAACCTATGAGTTTCCCGGGACGAAACATACCGCAGAGACGCTGAAATGGATATGGTATGATGGCCCGGGTGCCCCTGAGATGCACAAAGACCTGCAACTGCCCGGTGGTGAAGCACTGCACGATCAGGGAGCCATGTTTATGGGGGAAAAAGGAAGATTATACCTGCCGCATTTCCAAAAGCTTCCCCAATTGATCGTGGATGGGAAATTTAAGGAGATGGATATTGCATCCTTTAATTTAGGAGCCCCGGTCAGAGACTATGAATCGGAGGGTAAAAAGCATTACCATCAATTTGTGGATGCATGTCTCGGTAAGGGCGAATGCAGCGCTCCTTTCTCTTACGCGGCCAGGCTGACCGAAACCATCCTTCTGGGTGTTATTGCCGGGCGTTTCCCAAATACTACCCTGCATTGGGACAGTGCCACGGCAAGGTTTTCTGAGGAGGAGGCAAATCAATATTTGGAATCCCCGTACAGGGAGTTTTAGCCAATTGTATTAACCACGTTAAATAACGGTACTTGCCCGGGTATGTCTTTTCGTTCGCGTCGTCTTTTTGACTCAAATACTGTTGAAGTGGCCCGGGATTGTCCATAATGGGTAAATTGATCGGATCCTTTGGCATCCGGCACAACCTTCAGATCCTCAACCGACGTTTCCCAGCCGTAGGTACGGGTATCCCAGTCAGACAAGACCTGAAAGGTGATCCGCAAGGCAATTCAAATAGCCTCTCTGGTTCTTGAATTGACCCCTGCCGTAATGCAGAATTAAAAGCAGCAACGCTAAAGAGTTCCGACCCATCGTTAAAGTTGAAGGTTAAGATGACATATGGATATGTCAAATATAGCATTACTCGTTGTTCTGGGCGCAACCGGAAAACAAGCAACTTTGTAATTTTACTGTAACAAAACCCGGGTAATGCATACCCATTAGTGCTGCATACCTGCTTCTCAATACCAAATACATGACCGCGACACGATCCCTTTCTCCGGAAGACCACCTTTCCCTGCAAAGTGCAAAGCAGCGAATGAATAACATCAGCTGGGCCATGAGGGGTCTTAACAAAATGGGGAATGTGATAGAGCAGCGGCTCCAGGTGTTGCCCCAAAAACAGCAAAAATGGCTTCAGGAAATTAGTTATAAGGTCCTTCATACGGTAGTGAAAAGCAATTTGATCACCATGCAACCCGCGAACGTTAAACCACCTCTGAATAAGGCTTATAAAATGTTGGTCACTACATCGGGTGCCGTGGGGGGAGCCCTGGGGGCCACAGCTTTTGTAATGGACCTTACGCTTGCCACCAAGCTGATGATGCGTTCAATCATGGACATTGCCCGTGATGAAGGAGAAGACCTTGACACCCTTGACACCCAACTGGCCTGTTTGCAGGTCTTTGCCTTAGGCGGGAAATCCAGGCACGATAACAGCCTGGAAACCGGGTATTACGCTTCGAGAATTGCCATTCATTCAACGGTAAAAGGCGGGGCAACCCTGACCGGAAAAGCGCTGCAAGGTGCATTGAGGGGCAGTACAAATCCAATGTTACAGGTCCTTGCTGCCGTAGCTTCACGATTTAGCGTCCAGGTTTCGGAAAAGTTTGTTGCCCAGGCCATACCCCTGGTTGGTGCGGTAGGCGGCGCATCTGTTAACCTGGCATTTATCGGCCATTTTCAGCAGATGGCACAGGCCCATTTTGCCATCCGGAGATTGGAGAGGAAGTATGGGGAGGGGGTTATCAAAGAAACTTATAACAGGATTTAGAATCCGGCAATTCTGAAGACACCCTGTTTTAAGTTTTGTATAACGCTTTCATACCAAATAACCCATTACCTTAGTAACGGATGATCAGTAGAAAATAAGCCGGATGGAATACACCAGAAGAGAGATACTAAAAATATTTGGTCTGGGGGGAGTATGCCTGGCCACAGTACCCCTTCTTTTCAGTTATGAACAATCCGGTAAAATGAGAACACGTATGATTCCTTCCTCCGGTGAACCATTACCCATCGTAGGTCTCGGTACCTGGCAAACCTTCGATGTGGGCAGGGATCAGGGAGCTTTGGAAGTACGGAAACAAGTGCTTTTGGCAATGAAGAAATCGGGAGGACGAGTCATCGATTCCTCACCAATGTATGGCAGTTCTGAAGAGGTGGTGGGCGACCTTACCTCGATCCTTGGAATCCGGAAAGATTTTTTCTATGCCACAAAAGTCTGGACTTCCGGAAAAGAGGCCGGGATTGCCCAAATGAACAGTTCCTTCCATAAAATGCGGCGGACCAGTATGGACCTGATGCAAATCCACAACCTCGTCGACTGGAAGATCCATGTAAAAACGTTAAGGGAATGGAAAGAGCAAGGTAAAATTCGGTATTGGGGAATTACCCATTATATCGACTCCGCCCACGGAACCCTGGAAAAGATTATCGCGGCTGAACACCCGGATTTCGTACAGTTCAATTATTCCATACGGTCCCTGAACGCTGAAAGATCTTTATTTGACACCTGTGGAAAAAACAAAACCGCGGTAATTATTAATCAGCCTTTTGAAAGTGGTTCCCTCTTCAGGACGGTAAAAGGAAAGCCCTTACCAGACTGGTGCGAAGCGTATGATATTAATAGCTGGGCGCAGTATTTTCTTAAATTTATACTTTCCAATGAGGCAGTAACCTGCGTTATTCCGGGCACTTCCAAGCCCCAACATATGGCAGACAATATGATGGCCGGCTATGGCAATCTGCCGGATGCCGGGGGAAGGGAAAAAATGCTCCATTACCTGAAATCCCTCTGAAATCCCGATGCAGCGGAAACCACGACAGAAAATGTGAATTTACCATTACCGTCCTGACGTACAAATCCGCCCGACTCCTCAGGATCCGGTTTAAGACCGCACTAAAACACCGGTTCATTGCGGCTCGTTTTTGGATATTTAGTGCCGACCTATTTCCATTGGCCCACCCGAACACGCGTCCCGGAACGTACCAAATGTGATTCGCCGTTGGTATCCAAAAAAGTTTTCCACGCCTTCTCGTTGGCGCTTTTTTCTGCATCGGAACGCATGGCATTGGCTCCCCCTATGGCAGCCTTAAAGTCTTTAAACCCATTGATTACCCATCGGTTCTCACGATCAGCCGAAACGCCGGAAGTAAAATCCCCCATGGAATTCATGGTCCCGGCCGGCAGATTTTCCTTACTATACTTAGCATAGGCTTTATCCCAGACAGCACCGTCGTCTGCATGTACTATAAAATACTTTTGAACGGGGTAGTCCAGGCTGGTGTCTCCATGTACCATCGCAATGGTACCCATCCTTGCACTGTACCCTTTTGCAATGTGCTGGTTCAGCTGTACCAGAAATAACTTCCAGGCGGCTCCGCCATCCGCAGTGTAGAAATTGCCCATATCCTCCAGAGAGCCGGAAAACCCAACGGAATGGGTGAAATTGTTTCCGTGATCGTTAAAGTGATTTTCCCATAAACTCACGGTCACTCCCTGGGGTGTATTGGCGGAAAAGTAGTCATTCATCAAATTGTAAACCGTCTCCACTTCGTCTGGAGGGACAACAATCTGGTAATTTGTCCAATAGGCCTCCTGTGCATGCAGCACACAGGCCGAAAAAAGCAGCAAACAAAAAAGTAATTTTTTCATTGTTGGTTATTTAGGTGATTAGGTTTATAAGGTACTAAATAGTAAGCACTTATGCCTGCTATTTCGCGCATAATATTCGTAAGTATCCGATTACAAAACGAGCCAAAAAAATTCAAAAATAAATGAAAGCGTCCACGGACAAAGGAAGATTATGGATTGCGGACGAGCAGGGTATTTCTAATTTCCCGCCTCAGATAAATACCGGTGACGATCGTCGCAAGAACATCCGCTATCGGGAAAGATATCCAGACGCCCAATTCCCCAATAAACGGTGGTAAAATCAAAATTAGCGGTATAAAAAAGAAGCCTTGCCGGGTAAGGGTTAGCAATAATGCGGGTACGGCCTTACCAATGGCCTGAAAATAGGCCGCGCCGATTAGTTGCAGCGCTATGATTGGGGTGGCGGCAAATACCCATCGCATCGCCGCCGGCGAATGTTCGAGTACAAAAGCACTGGTGGCCAGTTCCAGTGCGGATTGTCCTGGTTTATTACTTAAAAACAGGTCGGCAATCTCGCCGGGAAAGATCATTAGCACTATAAAAACGAGCGTTGCCACAAGAGCTGCATAGGTAATGGCGGTATTGATAGATTCTCGTACCCGTTGGTATTTTCTTGCGCCATAATTATATCCGGCAATGGGCAAAAACCCCTGGGTGACCCCAAATACGGGAAATAGCGCAAACATTAACATACGGCCAATGATCGCATAGACTGCCACCATAGCTTCCCCACCCAGGCCAAAAAGTATGTGATTCATCAAGAGGTAGGTAATCCTGACAACGGCCTGACGAGACAGGGTAACAAAGCCCAAAGAACCAATTTCCCTGAGTATGGGGCGGTCAAGACCAAAGTGAGGCAGGCTTATTTTAAGCTCCGAATCTTTAGAGAGAAAAAAATAAAGGATATACCCAAAGCACAATAAATACCCTGCGGTAGTTGCCCAGGCCGCCCCGGCCATGCCCCAGTCGAAGACAAAGATAAAAATATAGTCCAGCAGCAGATTCCCCACGGAGGGGATGATCATGGCGATCATCGCAAATTTAGGTTTCCCCTCGGCCCTGATAACGGTATTTCCCATCATGCAGAGTGCCAGAAACGGCACCCCGTAAAGCACAATGGTGTAGTAGATCTTGGCAGGATCAAAAATGGCGCCTTTACCGCCAAAAGCAGGGATCAGGTTATCGACATAGTATAACCCGAGCACAACCATGGCCACGGTAAGCAAAATGGTGATTGTGATCTGATTTCCGAAGGTCTTGAGGGCCTTTTCGCGGTTCTCAGCCCCGAGGGCCCGGGAAATAATGCTGCTCCCCCCAATCCCGATGGCCATTCCCAGTGCAGCGATAAAAAATGAAACGGGCAATACCACATTGATGGCGGCAATGGCTATAGACCCAATCCAGTTCCCTACAAAAATGGAATCCACCAGCACATTCAGGCTCATTACCAGGATCCCTATGGAGGCAGGGACCGCCTGCCTGATCAGGAGCTTTCCAATGGGTTCCGTTCCAAGCTGGTCTGAGGAAACTTTGGCCATTAATGATCGTTTACTGTTATTCCTATACCTTCCTACGGTGTTCAACCGATATTTATTTCGTGTAAATTATCTTCTTTGCCGGCCGAATCCGCCGCACGCCGGGGGCAAGGAGATGCCAAAGCAAACAACACGGGAAGATTTTACCTTATCCCGGTAAGACTCCGTGATCTGACCAATCCTTAAGCCATTCCGTCATCACCTGTACCCAACCAGCGCTGTCATTCAAACAGGGAATGTGGATATATTTTTCTCCCCCTGCCTCCTGGAATTGCTTCTTCCCTTCCATAGCGATCTCTTCCAGGGTTTCCAGACAATCACTGACAAAAGCAGGCGTGATCACCACCAGGTTTTTCTTTCCCTCTTTGGCCAGGCGTTCAAATTCAAAATCGGTATAAGGCTTTAACCACGGATCGTTAGGCAACCTGCTCTGGAATGAATTGCTGACCTTTTCCTCAGAGAGGCCCAAATAGGCAACTACCCTTTTTGTGGTGTATAAACACTGATGCCGGTAACACGTATAATGGGCTACTGAATTTGTATTGCAGCACTGATCGTCTATTTTACAATGGAACCTTGTAGGATCGGATTTTCTAATGTGCCGCTCAGGGATACCGTGGTATGAGAATAATATATGATCGTAATCAAAGCCCTTTAACCCTTCGGATATTTGATCAGAAAGTACTTTGATATAGTCCTTATTCCCGTAAAATGCCGGGAGGGTGGTGAGTTGCAATTCCGGGAAATGTTGCTGCTGCACTTCCATGGTTTTAACGACCACGGTTTCGTATGAACTCATGGCGTAGTGTGGATAGAGGGGCACCAGCAAGACGTCTTTTACTCCTTTTTCCATTAATTCCTGCATCGCATTCCGGATAGTCATGCTTCCATAGCGCATCCCAAGGGCAACAGGGAAATCCACATTGCCCTGTACTTTTTGTTGAAATCGCTCAGAGATCACTATGAGCGGAGAACCTTCGGCCCACCAGATCCTGGCATAGGCGGCGGCGGATTTCTTTGGACGTGTCCTTAAGATAATTCCTCTCACGATGATGTTCCGAAGCCAACCGGGAACATCAATTACCCGTTCATCCATCAAAAATTCGTCCAAATAAGGTTTTACATCCCCAGGGGTCGGGCTGTCTGGTGAACCTAAATTTACCAATAAAACTCCTTTCATCTTAGCCATTTCGATTCAGCAGGTTGTTCCGACATCATTTTTGGAATCAATTTATGGCATCCAGCGCGCCGGAAGAGTCCCGTTATAAGCATACCGAATAAAACCGATTGCAAAAATACGATTTGGAGTATTATTAGGGGGGCATCTCGGGAAATACTTTCCGTAATTTTCGTATTAGTCGTAATTTGAGGGATGCCCCGAATGTTATTTAATTATTTCACTTTGTAAATTTAATTTTTGAACTTGCCAGGATCGCGGGGTAAACTTATAACCGATTTGGCAAGACCGTTAAGGAACCTGCAACCGAATTCAGGTTGCTGAAACCCTGATAAATAAAATGCAGGACATGCTCGAGGAACTATTAAATTTTACCGGAAATTCGGCCGTTCTATACCTGGTCAGTGCCATAGCAGCGCTCCTGATCTTCTATGTGATTACGGTTCAGGTTTTGAGGCGTTACGGCAAGAATCCAAAGTATTTGATTCCGCCGGAAGCCGTAAAAAAATTGAGCAGACCCATACTTCTGATCCTTTTCTCACTTTTACTTCGCCTGGGTTCCCTGAGAGAATTATTGGGCGCAGAGGATTATTCCTATTGGTTTAAAAAAATAAGTGCCATACTCTTTATATTTTCCTTCACTTGGTTATTTATTAAAATATTGAAAATTTCCAAACGCCTGGTAATCAGCCAATATGATGTAGGTGCGCCCAATAATCTCAAAGCGCGTAAAATATATACACAATTTACCATTCTTGAGCGCATCATCATTTTTGTGGTTGTCGTTCTCGCCCTGGGTATAGCACTGATGAGTTTTGAAGGTATCCGTGAGATAGGCGTAAGCATATTTGCTTCAGCGGGGGTGGCGGGAATCATTATTGGGTTTTCAGCCCAAAAAATGATCGGTACCATTATCGCAGGGATCCAAATTGCCATCACCCAGCCCATTCGAATAGATGATGTTGTTATTGTGGAAGGAGAATGGGGCCGGGTTGAGGAAATTACGCTGACCTATGTTGTCATTGCAATCTGGGACAAACGACGCCTCGTGGTGCCTTCTACTTATTTTATCGAAACTCCTTTTCAGAACTGGACCAAAACTTCCGCGGATATTTTGGGCACGGTATTTCTATATACAGATTATCAGGTTCCCTTTGAAGCCTTGCGTAAGGAACTTAAGCGCATTGTGTCGGAAACGGCATTGTGGGACCAGGAAGTTGCAAATATACAGGTGACAAATTCTACCGCCCAATACGTTGAAGTGAGGGCCCTCGTCAGTGCGAAAAATGCTTCTGAGGCATGGGATCTCCGAGTGCATGTGAGGGAGAAACTGATAACCTTTTTACAGCAAAACTATCCGGAAAGTATTGCCAGGACACGCGTACAACTTAAAAATTTGGGAGCATTAAGAAATACTGCTGACGATTAGGCGTTATATGTTTACCAAGTCTATTACAGCCAAAGTCTTCATGCCAATGCGCTCTTATTTCTGCCTTCTTGTTTATGCCCTGGCACTGACTGCTTTTTCACAGGAAAAAAACAGTCTCCTGTGGGAGATATCGGGCAATGGCCTGGAAAAATCCTCCTATTTGTATGGCACCATGCACGTAAGTAAAAAGATCGCCTTTCGGCTTGATGACGTTTTTTACGAGGCGTTGGTCCAAAGTGAAAAAGTGGCCCTTGAATCCGATCCCGCTACCTGGTTAAGTAGCGATATTAACATGGATAATGCCGGGTATGGACGGGAAAATGGATTCTCCCCCAAAGGGTTTTATACGTACTCTTTTGCCGTAAAACATCCGAGGAAAGAGCAACTGGCTGCTTACCTTGCCTTTGAAGACCGACTTGTCAATAACATTCTTTACCGAACCAGTGAATATTCCCAGAATTTTGAGGAGGAGACCTATCTGGACATGTTTATTTATCAGGCCGGGAGTAAATTTGATAAACCTGTTATTGCCCTTGAAGATCTGGAGGAATCCACTGCCCTGGTTGGACGTGCCAGCCTTAATGCGATGAAGCAGAAACCGGATGAGTGGCTGCAAAAGAAAATGCAACGGCAAGACCTCACATTCTTAATGCAGGATGCCTATCGGGAGCGCAATATCAATTTATTGGATTCCATAGACCGCGCTATGTATACCGGCCACTATCTGAGGAACATGCTCTATATCCGAAATGAGAATATGGCCCGTAGCCTGGATTCAGTGATGCGCACCGCAAAGGTTTTTGCCGGCATAGGAGCCGCCCACTTACCGGGGGAGCTGGGGGTTATTTCCCTTCTGCGTAAAAGGGGGTATACCGTGAATCCCCTGGTGTCTCCGGCTACTTCCAAAGGACAGCAAATAAAGGAAACCATCGAAACTACAAGACGGGTAAACAGCTATACCCCCCAGGGACCGGATGACGACTTCTTTTCAATTTTGTTACCTTCTCCATTGTACCCCGTGGCGGAATATGGCCACACCACCTACCTTTCCCCGGATTTGGCCAATGGCAGTTATTTTATGGTCAACCGGGTCCCGGTTTACTCATTTTTAAAAAAGGTTCCTGCCTATAACCCCGATGATATAGACGAACTCCTTTTTGAAAATATTCCCGGGAACATCCTTCAAAAAACAAGGATCAGCAATAGCGGATTTGAGGGGCTCGATATCAGAAACCAGCTAAAGAACGGAGATCATCAGCGTTACCAGATCTATATTACCCCACTGGAAATCCTTATTTTTAAAATGGGCGGGGAAGGAGATTTTGTATCCGTACAATCAGATACTGTATTTAACAGCCTGAAATTCAGAAATACTCCGCAAAATTCCGTACTGCTTACCTCGGCGTACAACGATTTTGAAATCAGCATGCCGTCCCTTCATACGTTCAGCAACCGAAACAGGGGAGGCAGCAGGAACCTGGAAGGTTATGACAGCAA
>DATGCB010000395.1:0-5366 GCA_035312365.1 Eudoraea sp.
GCAGGAACTCACGAGATGGATGCTGCTATCATGGACGGAAGTACGAAAAAAGCAGGTGCAGTGGCCTTGATTTCAGGCATTAAGAACCCTATAGCACTGGCCCGCGATGTCATGGAGCAAAGTGATCATGTATTCCTGGCAGGTGATGGGGCAATGAAGTTTGCCGAACTGATGGGATATACCCGGGAAAGAGCTGATTATTTTTACGACGAATTCCGGTATCAGCAATGGCAGGAAATTAAAGATTCTGATCATTTTCAATTAGACCACAGCACCAGAATAGATTCGAAGTTTGGAACTGTAGGTGCTGTTGCCTGTGATACGAATGCCCATGTTGCCGCGGCAACCTCAACTGGTGGGATGACGAATAAACGATTTGGCCGTATAGGAGACAGCGCCATGATCGGTGCGGGAAATTATGCCGATAACAAAAGCTGCGCGGTATCCTGTACGGGAAGCGGTGAATTTTTTATCAGGGGTGTCGTAGCCTATGATCTCGCCTGCCTGATGGAGTATAAAGGGCTTTCCCTGGAAGATGCATCCCATATCGTTATTCATGAAAGATTAGCCGAAATCGGAGGCGATGGTGGACTTATCGCGGTAGATCGGAAGGGGAATATAGTCATGCCTTTCAACACAGAAGGGATGTATCGCGGTTGTAATAGCTCTAACGGAAGGAGAGAAATTGGGATTTACAAAAATTAGGCCGTAATAAAGGGGGCGTCCAAAGGCAATACTTCGACTCTTCTTTTGGTTATATTGAATTTATCTCCGTTGGTCATGACATGTGTTTTGAGATTTACCAATGACATGGGTGTCCCTTCATCCAAAACCTCCACATTATTATGCTTCAGGTCCCGGGGATCGAACAAGATCACCATGCCCGAACCAATCACTTCAAATGTATTGCAATTTCGTATGACAAGCCCGGTATCTTCGGCCAGCCCTACACCTAGTAACATGGGAAATTTGGCAACGGCTTCGGCCAACCTGCCAAACCTGCCTCGCCTAATAAAGTGAGAATCAATTATAAGGTTTGGGATGAATGCCATTCCTTCGGCCATCTGCACAGCACCTTTGAACAGGGATTCCCGGCTGCTTCCACCTCTAATCATTTCACGGGACATGCACATTGCTCCGGCGCTTGTTCCTGCAATGACAATTTTGTCTTTTTGAATTCGTTCCAGCAGCAGGTTATGAATGGCACTTCCGCCTATCTTACGTGTAACATTGGATTGATTACCCCCTGAAAACATGACACAATCCGCGGCCTTGATCAGCTCAATATTTCCCGCCTCATCAGCCTGCTTCCGCTCACGGATATCCAGTACTTTCACATTGGAACAACCTAATTTGCCAAAGGCCCTCAAATAATTTTCACCCACCTTAGTGGGAATACTGGAAGCAGTCGGGATTACTACGATTAAAGCATCATTTCCCCCACTTTCGCGTACTACCCTGGAAAGTATGCCATCTTCAATATATTCCAGATGATATTGTTCCCCTTCATCAATTCCCTTGTCTTCATTTCCGCCAATTGGTATTAAGGTCCCTTTTATCGCCATTTACGTCCGTATTTAACTGCAAAAATAGGTTTAATGTCGGAAAAAATATTATATATTTATGAAATTCCTTAATCCCTGATTAATCCTCCATAGTTATGAAGATCCTTGAGATTAATGCAATGAGAGGCCCTAATTATTGGTCGATTCGCCGTCACAAACTAATTGTAATGGTGCTCGATCTGGAGGCAATGGAAGAATATCCTACAAATAAAGTTCCGGGGTTTCTGGAACGGCTCAAGGCGTTATTTCCCAGTATGTATGAACACCGATGTTCCGAGGATTATGAAGGAGGATTTTTTATGCGTGTGGAGGAGGGTACCTGGATGGGGCATGTGATTGAGCACATTGCCCTGGAAATACAGACCCTTGCCGGAATGGATACTGGTTTTGGCAGGACAAGAGGCTACGGTGAAAAGGGAGTCTATAATGTGGTATTCTCTTATATTGAGGAAGATGTAGGTCGATATGCGGCCAAGGCTGCTGTAGAAATTTGCGACGCTTTGATCGCTGCCCGGGATTATGATCTGGATGACGACATACGGCGGATGCGGGAGTTAAGGGAAGCTCAACGCCTGGGTCCAAGTACAGGTTCCATTGTGGAAGAAGCGGAACGCAGGGGCATTCCATGGATCAGACTCAATCAATATTCCTTATGCCAGCTGGGTTATGGTGCCAATCAAAAGCGGATACAGGCTACGGTTACCAGTGAGACTAGCAGTATAGGGGTGGAACTGGCATGTGATAAGGAAGATACCAAATTCCTGCTGGAACAGGCACAGGTTGAAGTACCCAGGGGCAATATTATCAGCCGTGAAAGTGGGTTGGAGGAGGCTTGCCGCTATGTGGGTTATCCCCTGGTGATTAAACCCATAGACGGAAATCATGGCAGAGGTATTACCGTCGATATTAATACCTATGAGCATGCCCTTGAAGGCTTTCATGCTGCCAGGGAAGTTTCGCGAAGGGTCATTGTTGAAAAATATATCACCGGGGACGATTACCGGCTGTTGGTCATCAATAACAAGTTAGTTGCCGCAGCTAAACGAACACCAGCTCACGTAATCGGTGATGGAAAATCTACCATAGAGGACCTGGTTATTGAAGTGAACCGTGATCCCAGGCGGGGTTACGGACATGAAAAAGAGCTTACAGAGATTATCATTAATGACCTCACCAAAACCATCATAGCGGATGCAGGTTATACCGTAGATTCAGTTTTACCTGAAGGAAAACGACTTATTTTAAAAGATACCGCGAATTTAAGTACTGGGGGTACCGCGGAAGATGTCACGGACATTGTGCATCCTGCCAATGTTTCCATGGCCGAGAGGATTTCCAAGATTATAGATCTTGATATTTGTGGTATTGATATCATGACCAGTGATATTAGCCAACCGCTATCGGAGACCGGTGGTGCTGTACTTGAAGTAAATGCCGGGCCCGGTTTTAGAATGCACCTGGCGCCCACGACAGGTTTGCCGCGAAACGTGGCGGCACCGGTGGTCGATAAGTTGTTTCCGCAGAAGGGAGATACCGGAAGAATACCGATTGTAGCCATTACCGGTACCAATGGAAAAACAACTACCAGCAGATTAATTGCCCACATGGCAAAAATGAAGGGGTACAGAGTGGGTTATACCACAAGTGACGGAGTATACATTCAAAACAGGTTGCTGATGAAGGGCGATTGTACAGGGCCTGCGAGCGCCGAGTTTGTATTGAAAGATCCCACAGTGAATTTTGCGGTACTGGAATGTGCCCGCGGAGGACTACTGAGGGCGGGTCTTGGATTCAAAAACTGTGATATCGGGATCGTGACCAATGTTACTGCAGATCACCTCGGATTAAAGGGAATACACACCATTGAACAACTTGCCAGGGTAAAGGGAGTTATTCCCGAAACCATACTTCCCGATGGATATGCTATCCTAAATGCTGATGACGATCTGGTGTATGATATGAGAAGGGGAATTAATTGCAATCTCGCGCTGTTTTCCATGGATGAAAATAATCCCAGAATTCAGGCATTGCAGCGTAAAGGGGGAATCACAGCAATCTATGAAAACGGGTATGTTACGCTCTGTAAGGGCGCCTGGAAAATGAGGATCATGCAAGCTGAAAATATCCCTTTAACCTATGGCGGTAAGGCCACCTTTATGATCCAAAATATCCTTCCGGCCCTTATTGCGGCCAATGTGCAGGGTATTAGCATTGAGGACACCAAAGCCGCGTTGGAAACGTTTATCCCCTCACCCACACAAACCCCTGGAAGATTAAATCTATTCCATTTCAACAACTTTAATATATTATTGGATTATGCCCATAATCCGGCAGGTATGCGGGCCTTACAGAAATTTACAGATAATCTGGAAGCTAGCGTCAAGGTAGGAATTATAGCAGGAATCGGGGACAGGCGTGAAGAAGACAATAACGAAATTGGTAGTATTGCGGCCGAAATGTTCGATGAGATTATCATCCGGCAAGACAAGCACCTCAGAGGAAAATCTGAGAAAGAGCTCATAAAAATGCTGAATGATGGTATTATGAAGCGTGATCCGAAGAAGAAAACCACCATAATACCTTCTGAAAGTGATGCTATTAACCACGCTGTAAAACATGCGCAAAAAGGTTCCCTGATTGTTTTGTGTAGTGATGTTGTGCCTGATGCTTTGGAATTGGTGAAAAAATTAAAGGAGAAAGAAGCAAGTGGTGAATTGGCGATGGCCGAACTGGAATAATGATTGATAAAAGACAATAATTAGTCCTTCCTTATTTAAAGATACCTTTTTATGAAATGGGCCACCCCGTCATCGGTATTGTCCGAAGTAATTTTATCAGCAACCGCCTTCACCTCATCCCTCGCATTACCAACGGCCACCCCGCAGCCGACAGCTTGCAGCATTTCCATATCGTTGTAATTATCCCCAAATGCAATGACCCGCTTTAATGATTGATCTTCTTTTAGAAGCGATTGAATGGCGGAAAGTTTTGAAACCGATCCCGGGATCGCCTCAAGTATGAGATCAGTGGAACGGTAGAATTGCATGTGTTCGGCAAAGCTTTCCGGAAGCTTTTTGGATAAGAAATCCAAAGTACCCCCAGGAGCCATAAGCATTATTTTGTGGACCCCCAGTTTCCGTTGCCTCAAATCTGCTAAGGTTTCCCTGGTATCCCTGAAAACGGGCGTGGTTTGCGTGTAATAAATTTCCTTTCTTATGACCTCCGTATGCTCATCAGCATACCATTCGTCTTTATGGTAAAGTCCGACTTTTATCATGTGTTCTGCCGCTGTTTCAGTTAAAGCCACAACTGCGTCTATATCCAAGACCGTTGATGATACCTCGGTAGTTCCATCCATAACCAAAGCGCCATTGTAACATATTATAGGTTCATTTTCAATCCCTAATCTTCTTTGCAAATAGGTCATCGCTCTTGGCATGCGAGCAGAGACCAAAATGATCTTTAGCGTATTTTTAATCCGGGAAAATTCGGATACGGCAAAATCGGATACATCATTTTTCGTGGAAAGCAATGTCCCATCCAGATCAGAACAAAGTATTTTGTAGTTCACGTGAAGGCCATAAGGTAATTTAAAAAGGTCCCTTTAATTTTATGATACGCGCTCCGCAGTGGCACAGTACCAATTCGGGACTATTGCTCGTATGCAATCGTTCATTATATTCACTTAAGTTCCAAGGCTTGCTTTAAATCCAAGACTGCGACCGAATCAATAACCAGATCTGGTTTAAACGGATAGTCTGTCAACATACCTTTTTTAGAAACTCCGGAGAGCGTTAATAT
>DATGCB010000396.1:0-12876 GCA_035312365.1 Eudoraea sp.
GCCTGGTCCACAATGTCCTTGATCCTGTTGAGCCTGAAATTTTTCCACTCCATATCGATCGCGGGATTTTCCGAATTGAGCGGGTTTTTATGATGTATTTTTTCAAAGGCCGAAAGACAGGCGTCGCAATAACAGAAATCATATTCTGGCAATTCTTTGTCCTGGATCAAATCGTATTTTGGCAACAGCCCGACCGGCAGGAAAATGTCAGAATATCGAATATAGTCCAGGTGGACACTTGCAACATTTTTAACCCCTGCAAGTGCCTCCACCAAACTTAAAATATGGTTCCTTGAAGCCTCCCTGGTAGGGCATAACCACTTATAATACCCTACATAGGGTGGCTGATCATAGCAGGACTTCCCGTCCCTGCTGACAGCGTACCATTCAGGATGTTGTTCCGCAATTTTATCACCGGGTCTGTTTACCGTAAACATCCAGGCATGGACTTCCAGTCCTGCATCCGCCGCTATGGGTACCAATCTGGACAGCAGCCGGGGATCTGCCCCGGTGTTGATCAAAACAGCATCGATCCCATTCACCGCGTATTTCTTAAATTCCACCGCATAGGAATCATCTGAACGGGTACTATCCGCCGTTATCCATGTCCAGAAGGTAAGTCCCCCTACCTCATCCATTTTACCAGGCATGCCGCCCTCCGTACGCTACGATTCCTTACAGGCAATTACCCCAATGATCAGGAGTATCCCAAAGAACAACCTGATTACCCTCCTATTATTTAATAGCATAACTCTTGAATTTTCCATCCTCCTGAATGACTAACTTGTGCCCTGTAAAAGGGCTTTCTGCGAAAATAGTAATCCCGGTTTCACATTTTTCCAATAACGGCCTGACCGTTTTCCCAAAAAAGACCTTTGAAGGTCCCTCAGAGACCACTTCCCCCTTCTTTTTCTTCCATATCACTTTACGGGATTTTTCATTTTGCCTGTCACGGTACAATTCATAGAGGTACCATTTAACGTATTCGTCCTCCGGGATTTCAAAATCCACATCAGTTTCCGAATCCCCTCCTGAAAAATAGACGTACCCCCATTTTTCCGGCTCGTGCATATTGACCACCCACTGGGGTGACCAGACCCAATTAAATTCAGGTAAAAATTTTCCTTCCTTATCTTTTTTCCTGCGATACCTATTATTGATAAGATCATATTCCCAGTTTACCCTGGAAAAACCAATTCGCCAGAATTCTCCTTCCGGAACTTTGTTATGGCCGTTGGCTTCATTGAGGACCTTCCAGGGGAAAGCAATTTCAACATTCCAACCATCATCGACATCCGCAGCCTCGTTCAGGGTCCCACGAACATGAACGGCCGTTTTAAGGCCCTGAATGTCCCAATTGTTCAGCACCTTGCCATGGTTCCTGTAAGGTTTGGTGAGAAAGAGATCCCAAACGGTGTTGAAGGCGTTAATTTCAAACTCCATATAATTATGTGTATCTCCGTCAGGATCGATAAAAATTTCAAAATCGTTGTCATAGAATATAACGGTATCCCTTTGTTTTAGTGTCGCCCAGACATTGGGTTCTTCCAGCCTGGCGAAAAAGTAGAGGTAATCGCTGTCCCATACCATTTTCACATTCGTTTTAAACCCAGGAATTTTGTCCCCTTCAATGTCGATGAAATCATCGCTCCAGGATGCCAGCGCCCATGTATGTTCCTCCATTTTGCCGTCTATATCCATCGGTTCGGAGGCCATGATCGCAATGTACTTTTTTGGCCCGGATTGGGCCATTAGTGCAATACCGCCGTGACAGGCCATAAGAAACAGAACACTGAAAACCCTCAATTTCCCCAAAGATACTTTCGCCATCTTACGTCGCATTAATACTTGTCAAAATAAGCATTTGAAGTGCAAAATTGCTTAATTTACCCAAAATTTCGGGTGATCTGAGTGCAAAAGTCCCTGGCAGCCCCTTAAACCTGTTTGAATGTTGATTTTTTTATGATTTTCCGCAATAATATTAGACCAACAACTGTGCTTCTGGTGTCAACACCAATTACACAACCTTAAACCATTTTATTTGATGTCGAGGTATATAAATGATAAATTGAATGGATTGCTGAAGGAAGGTCGCTCTGAGATGTACACGATTAATTATAAGCATCACATCATTTTCTGGCTGATCTATTTTATTTTTAACACCCTGCGCTGGGGCAGCATGCACCATGACTTTGATCTGTCGCTTAAAACCAACCTTATTGGATTTCCGATCCATATGACCCTGACGTATTTAAATATCTATTATCTGATGCCGAGGTTTTTATATGAGCGAAAGTATTTTATGTATGGGCTGCTAGTGATGCTTTCGCTTTTTGTCATGTTGCTGGCCAAGTTTAACTTAACGTACTATCTGGTCAGTACAAATGTCATGCCCGAAGCAGCTGAAGAAGTAACCAGCCTGACACTGAACTACGCAATCACAACGATGCTTGGAGAACTCTATGTTGTGTCATTTGTCACGGCGATCAAAATTACGATAGACTGGCTAAGAGAACACAACAAACTTCACGAATTGGAAAGAAGGCAACTCACCACCGAGCTCAGGTTTCTGCGTTCACAGGTCTCGCCCCACTTTTTCTTTAATACACTGAATAATATCTACTCGCTTACCCTTGAAAAGTCGAATAAGGCCCCTGAAGTGGTTTTAAAGCTTTCGGAACTCATGCGTTACCTGTTGTATGCCACCCGAAAGAACAAGCAGTCCCTGAAAAAAGAAATTGATTGTATCCAGAATTATATCGATCTGGAAAGGTTGCGGTTCGACCATACACTTCAGGTGGATGTTTCCGTTTGCGGGGACCTGAGGGACAGGGAAATCGCCCCCATGCTCCTAGTACCACTCATTGAAAATTGCTTTAAGCATGGAGCCAGTAAGAATATCGGAGACATGTTGATCGATGTGGACATTAAAGTGGAAAACGACTTTTTATATTTTAAGGTTGTCAATACCATGCCTAAAAAGAACTCCATGCTACCGGTTAAGAAAAAGAGTAGTGGTATCGGTATTTCAAATGTTAAAAAACGTCTGGAACTTGGATACAACCCCAGGGACTACGACCTTTTGATATTTGAAGAGAAAGAAATGTTCCATGTTGACTTAAAACTGAAAGTATGATGAAATTAAGTGTAATTATCATTGATGATGAACCACTGGCCATCAATGTGATTAAAAATTACATACTGCAGGTTAAGGAATTAACCCTGGCTGCATCCTTTACCAATGCCGTTGAAGCTTCTTCCTACCTGCAGGACCACACGGCTGATATCATCTTCCTGGATATCAACATGCCCTTACTGGACGGACTTGAATTTTTAAAGGGCCTTCATGACCTTCCCATGGTGGTGATCACGACAGCACATGAGGAACATGCACTGAAAGGGTTCGAATTAGAAGCCATCGACTACCTGGTAAAACCCATACCGTTTCCCAGGTTCCACAAAGCGGTTCAAAGGATTCTCCGTTTAAAACAAGGTACCTCCGGAACAGCGCCAATTCGTCAGGATGGACGGCCGAGTATCTTTGTAAAAGTAGATAATAAAAAACATCAGAAAATAGTCCTGGACGACATAGTGATCATAGAAAGCCTGAAGGATTATATCCGCATAAAAACAGTCAATGGTAAATTCATAGTGCACAAAACATTGGGAAGTATCACTGAAGAATTGCCTTCAGACAAGTTCATGAGGATTCACAGGTCGTATACCGTGGCGTTTGACAGGGTGGAAGCTATCGAAGGAAATAGTCTGGAATGCGGGGGAATACGATATACCATAGGCAGGAGTTATCTGAATGAGGTGAAAGACCGTATCCTGAATAACTCAAATTCCCAGGCGCAGAATTAAGCCATTTATTTTGTATAAACTTTCAATGTATGGAGTATATCCTGAACCCCTGGCCCTGGTTTGTATCCGGGCCGCTGATTGCACTTGTTTTATTTTTTCTGGTATATTTCGGAAAGACGTTTGGGATGTCTTCCAATCTCCGGACCCTGTGTTCCATGGGTGGTGCCGGAAGGTATTCAGAATTTTTCAGGTTCGATTGGAAGGCACAACGCTGGAATCTTACCGTTGTAGTGGGTGCCCTCATTGGCGGATTTATTGCCGTTACTTTTCTGTCCGATGGTTCTGTCATAGCTTTGAACCCGGAAACGGTTTCGGACCTTGAACACCTAGGTTTCGCCCGTGTTGGTGAAACATTATTACCCCCGGAAATTTACGGGTGGGGACATGTACTATCCCTGAAAGGATTGGCAGTCCTGATCACCGCCGGTTTTTTGGTTGGTTTCGGAACCCGCTACGCAGGTGGCTGTACTTCCGGCCATGCGATCACCGGGCTCAGTAACCTTCAACTTCCATCCCTGATAGCGGTCGTGGGGTTTTTCATTGGTGGCATTGTTATGACCTATTTAATTCTTCCTTTAATTTACAGCCCTTGAAATATCTAAAATATTTACTCGTAGGAATATTTTTCGGGATCGTTCTCGTAAAATCTGAAGCCGTTTCATGGTACCGCATTTATGAAATGTTTAAATTCCAATCCTTCCACATGTATGGCATCATTTTTTCAGCGGTGATCCTGGGCATGATTGTTTTGGGAGCTTTGAAAAAATTTCATATCAGGAGCACAGAAGGCACTCCCATTCACCTCCCCCCGAAAGAAAATAGTATTGCCAGATATATCCTGGGAGGATCCATTTTTGGATTGGGCTGGGCGCTGGCAGGGGCGTGTCCAGGTCCTATGTACGTCCTTTTGGGTACGGGCATATTCAGTATGCTGATCGTGATAGCGGCCGCATTGTCAGGCACCTTTGCCTATGGGATCCTGAGGGATAAACTCCCGCATTGAGAGTGTCCCTCACAGGGAAACAATCACATCATCCATGGGGATACCCAAGGTACAGCAAAGAGTGACGATTCGTTGAAGTTTGGAAGATGCTATTTTAAGATTGTTTTGCAAAATGTACCTGCATATAGCGTCTCCGGTCTTTTGCCTGTGTGCCGCCGGGAGGACTGTATGCCCTTATTCAGCCATGTACGGAATCAAATATTACACAATCTCTGCATTTAACCCGGCCAGCAATAGCCTGCTGCAGCGTGGTTCGAGATCCGTATATTCTCCTGTTTTTACGGTGCATTTACCGTTGTGGTGAACAATAAGAGAGCACTGTTCTGCCTGTTGCGCCGTATGGTCGCAGACAACTATCAAGGTCTCAATTACGTGCTCAAATGTGTTGACATCATCATTAAACAACACAATTTCATTTTGCTCTACCCTTTCTTCTTCTAACAGAAGTTGCTCTAAAAGCTTTTCCCTTGTGCCCATTGATCAGGATTTTTTACTAATATACTAATTTTTTAAAAGTTCCTTCTTTCAGGTTTTACACCTGAAAATATTAAAAAGTGTTCGGCTTCCCCGGAAACACTTTAAACATTTTCTGTTTGGAAATAAACAGGGGTGAAAAAAATAAAGGCCCCAGGGGGTTTTTATGCATTTTTTTCCCATTAAAATGCCAGGTAAATCATTTTTTGGAATATTGATACACCGCGGCTGCCCAATCTTTTTTTTCAGATTTTTTTAGGAAATCAAGGCCTTCCTCCCTGCATTTCTCAGAAATCAGGGGCAGGTCTGCTGTCAGGAAGCCACTGAGCATCAGGACCCCGTTGGGGTTGAGATGCCGCACGTAAAGAGGCAGGTCTGTCAGCAGCACATTCCTGTTGATGTTGGCCAGGATATAATCATATTTTTGCTCTTCCAACCATCCGGCATCCCCCTCATGGACTTCTATGTTATCTTGCAGATTCCGTTGAACATTTTCGATGGCGTTGACATAACTCCAGGGATCATTATCGATGGCATCCACCCTGGAAGCTCCCTTCATGGAGGCCAGGATGGCCAGAACTCCTGTTCCACAGCCCATATCTAATACTGATTTCCCTTTAAAGCCGGCATTCAGAATATGCCGGAGCATCAAATGTGTGGTTTCATGATGCCCGGTACCAAAACTCATCTTAGGTTCTATGACGATATCATAGGTTACCTCAGGACGCGCGTGAAACGGCGCCCGGATGACACAGCTTTCATCTATTCGAATGGGTTCAAAACTTTGTTCCCATTGTGCATTCCAGTTTTCCTGCTTAATTTCCCTTACGCCATATTCTATCTCTATATGAGGTTGGGTAAATATCTGCAGCTCCTTAATGCGGTCTTCGTTCCAATGTTGTTTGCCAATATAGGCCAGGACACCTTCATGAGTTTCTATAAAACTCTCAAAATTAAGTTCGGCCAACCGGGCAATAAGAATATCGCTGGCAGGCTGTAAGGGATGTACCTTAAAGGCGCATTCTATATAATTTTCCTGCATGGGATTAAATGGCACCTACGATGGCCGTAAAATCGTCTGCAACCAGGGAAGCTCCCCCAATCAATCCTCCATCCACGTCGGGCTTTGAAAAGATTTCCTTTGCGTTATTGGGTTTTACACTCCCGCCATACAGAATAGAAACGGCATCGGCAATAGTATGGTCATAACGCTCCGTGATGGTTTGCCTGATAAAGGCATGCATCTCCTGAGCCTGTTCAGGGGAAGCGGTTTCCCCAGTACCAATGGCCCAGACAGGTTCGTAAGCCAGAACGATCGACTTCCATACCACGGCCTCCAATGGAAATAAAGCATTTTTTAACTGACGCTTTACGACTTCGAAATGACGTCCTGTTTTTCGTTCTTCCAACTCCTCCCCAAAGCAAAATATGACTCTCATGCCATGTGCCAGGGCGGCGGCCACTTTCCTGGCCAATAACTCATCCGTTTCACCAAAATAAGCCCTTCTTTCAGAGTGTCCGATAAGGACCGTATGCACTTTAATATGCAACAGCATATTGGCAGATATTTCTCCGGTATATGCGCCATTTTCTGCAAAGTGCATGTTCTGGGCAACAACTTCAATCACAGAAGAATCCAATGCGTTGACCGCACCATTTAAGTTTACGAACGGGGGTGCCACCATGACCTCGGCTGAGGTGTCCGGTAATTTTGCAGAAATTTCTGCTAAAAGCGTCCTTGTTTCATCCAGGTTTTTATTCATTTTCCAGTTGCCTGCTACAATTTTAGATCTCATGTATATCGGTATTTAATTCATTTTTTTTAATAGTGCTTCCAGATCGGAAAAACTCAGTGACCTATACTCAAAATCCTCCCCGAAAAGAATTTTGCCATTTTCTTCCACAGTAGTCTCAAAACCTGCCTGTTTCCTTAAAATATTCACGGAATCCGGATTCTTTATTGGCCAGATAAAAGATGTCTGATCGGAGGTTCCCATAAAATAGGACATTCCCTGAGTACCATAAACCTGAGGTTGATTATTATCCTTCAAATGCCTGTCAAGCATTTCAGCATAGTAGTGATATTGGAGTTCTCCTGTTTCCGCAGCGTTTTTTATGATTTCCAAATACTGTGGTATTTTGTTTGAATGCTGAATTACATTCCATGCAGCGGCCGAGGTTTGTTCCCCCACCAAACTTATCCCCGGATAACCGTGTTCCGCAATTACCCCAGCCACATATTCAATATTAGAACTGTCTGTTTCCACCTGAAATTTCCAGGTTTCAGCGCTGTAAGCACTTCTGTACTTCTGGTCAAGTACCATAATACTGTCTAAGCTTTTCTTCAACGTTAAATTAAGTTCCTGCATTCGGTCATTTTCAAGATTCAAATGGTCCAAATCATTAAAATGTACTTTGTCCTTTATAGTGCCTTCATTTAAGATAAGCACTCCGGGATTGGACCGAACAATGGTTTTCAACGCCGTTTCATCCGTAAAATAAAACTCAAAATTTAATTTGTAATGCTCTGCCAATTGCCGTGAATATTCCGAATCTGAGGCAGACAAACCAATGACCCTATAATGTTTACGCAACGCCTCATCGGTTATAAGTTTGATCTCGTCAAAAGCTGCCGTATTGGTCTTACGCAGGTCGTAGGCGACTACCATTACCAATTTTGGTTCCCTGAGGAGAGAGGAAGCAAAATCCTCACCATCCCTTTCAATGGTAAAGTCATGTATGGGGGGTTCATATCCCTTTTGGATTTCAGTGGTTTCCACATCCACAAATTCACCTTCCACAGATGGATACTCCCCATTGGTCACAATCACTTTTTCTTCTCCCCCCACATTAAATTTCCAGGCGTATTCAAAAATAGGCCTGGGAGCACCTTCCGGCACAGACATTCCCTGCTCAATATTCGCTCCTATTCTATAGGGCCTGAAATCGATCTCCGGCAAATGATTGAGCACGTGATTGGCATAAAATACGCAGAGGACCAATGCTGTGACGACCACTATATGCCGGGCCCTGTTCGTGAAAAAAGGTTGAACATGCCGATTTCCCACCCATAATAAGAGGATCAGAACCAGGAGGACGACATCTTTGATAAAGGATTCCCAGGGCGTTAATTTAATAGCGTCCCCAAAACAGCCACAGTCAGTAACCTTATTGTAAAAAGCCGAATAGAAGGTAAGGAAGGTAAAAAAGGCAATCATCAGCAGAAGGCTCCATAACGTGAATTTTTTCCGGAAACCCACCAGCAACATCACGCCCAGCAATACTTCCAGTACTACGACAAAAATTGCGATGGCCAGTGCATATGGCATAAAAAATGGAAGATCTAAAACCCCCTGGCTGAAATATTCTTCCAACTTAAAGGAAAAACCGACCGGATCGTTGAGTTTGATCAAGCCACTTATAATAAATAAAGCCCCAACAATTAGGCGCGCCAGAGTTACTAAGTAGTTCATTTTGGAATTTGGATTTATTTTAGCTGCCTATGGGCAGGTATGTTTTGAATTTGATCCAAGATGGATTAACGCAAATACCGCGTAGTTTATCATATCCTGATAGTTGGCATCAATGCCCTCGCTTACAATTGTTTTCCCTTTATTGTCCTCTATTTGTTTAACACGCAACAATTTTTGAATGATAAGATCTGTGAGAGAACTCACGCGCATATCCCTCCAGGCCTCGCCATAGTCGTGGTTTTTATCTTCCATCAGGGATTTTGTGATCCCGAGGTGTTTATCGTATAGTTTCACTGCCTGATCGGCATTGAGGTCCGGTTCATCGACCACCCCGTTTTCCAACTGGATCAGGGCCATGAGCGCGTAATTAATGATCCCTATGAATTCGGTTTTCTCATCTTCATCCACTTTTCGGACCTCGTTTTCCTGAAGTCCCCTGATCCGCTGTGCCTTTATATATATCTGATCGGTAAGTGATGGCAGCCGAAGGATGCGCCAGGCACTGCCATAGTCTCTCATCTTTTTTATAAACAGGTCCCGACAGGTGCCGATGACCGCATCGTACTGCTCTGAAGTATGCTGCATGAAATTCCTTGTAAATTGCGTAAATTTCGATTAAAATTCCGTAACGATCAAAGAATGCGGTTTAAACTTGGGATTGTGGATAAAAACAAACACCGGCCGCTTCAAGAATTTGAAATGACCATCAACTGCAAGGGTAAATTAATTGATCTGTCGTCCCCAAAAGTAATGGGTATTGTCAACCTTACCCCGGATTCATTTTATGACGGAGGTAAACTAAGGAATCCCGCTGTTGTTTTAAGGCATACGGAGAAAATGCTGGAGGAGGGGGCCACCTTTATCGATGTGGGGGCCTACAGTTCGCGCCCGGCTGCGGACCATATCAGCCAGGAGGAAGAATTAAGGCGCATAGAGCCCATTATCACTTCTCTGGTTGGAGAATTTCCCGACATTCTGTTATCCATTGATACATTCAGGAGTTCCGTTGCCCGTAGTTGCCTGGAAGCCGGGGCGGCCATGATCAACGACATATCTGCCGGAAACCTTGATGATCAAATGCTTTCCACGGTGGCCGAATTTAAGGTGCCCTATATTTTGATGCACTTAAAAGGCACACCTCAAACCATGAAGGATCATGCAAGTTATGACGATCTGCTGGGCGATATTTTATATTATTTTTCTAAAAAAGTGAGCCTGGCAAGGGCCAACGGCATCAGGGACCTTATCCTGGATCCCGGGTTTGGATTTTCCAAGACCGTAGCGCAAAATTATGAAGTGCTACAAAAACTAGAGGTTTTTCAAACCTTTGATCAACCCATCCTCTGTGGGTTAAGCAGAAAATCCATGATCTCCAAAAAACTCAATACCACCGTTGGTGAAGCTTTAAACGGTACCACCGCGCTGAACATGTACGCCCTTACGAAAGGCGCCCATATTCTAAGGGTGCACGATGTGAGGGAAGCCATGGAATGCGTTACTTTGTTCGGGGCATTGGCATAGGAAAAAGACCGGTTTTTTCCTCGCCTATTTTTTATAATTTTACAAAAACGGCAAGGCTTGGAATTTTTAGACTTTCTGGAATTTAGAATTACGGATATTATAGACATTGTCCTTGTCGCGATTCTCCTCTACTATATCTATAAGCTGGTCCGTGGCACCGTAGCAATCAATATTTTTATCGGGATTGTAATTGTCTGGGGATTCTGGAAATTGACCGAATTGCTCGATATGAAGATGATCAGCAGCGTAGTCGGTGGATTTATGCAGGTGGGCCTGATAGCATTGATCATCGTCTTTCAGCAGGAGATCCGGAAGTTTCTCTTAATGATAGGGTCCACCAATCTTGCCAACAAACGAAATTTTGTAAGGCATTTTAAGTTTCTCCGGCAAGACGGGATCGCCACCGAACTCGAAGTGGACAGCCTTATGGCCGCCTGTGATAAAATGGGCAAAAGCCGTACCGGTGCCATCCTGGTCCTAAAGCGTAATAACTCACTGGATTTTGTAAAATCTTCCGGGGACGCCATGAATATAGAAGTGAATTTACCCATTATTGAGAGCATCTTTTATAAGAATAGCCCGCTGCATGACGGGGCAGTGATCATTGAAGATAACTATATAGTGGCTACCCGGGTGATCCTGCCCGTTTCCAAGGACAGAAACATGCCTCACCGCTTCGGGCTACGGCACAGGGCAGCCGTTGGAATTACTGAGCGTACCGATGCGGTGGCTTTGGTGGTCAGTGAGGAAAGCGGGCAGATCTCGTATATCAAGAATGGAGAATTTATACTCTTCCATGACCTTGCGGAATTGGCAGGTATTATAAAAAAAGACCTTCTTTAGACGATGGAATGTAAAAACTGCGGCTATTTTCTTTATAAAGATCATCACTATTGTCCGCAATGCGGTGCCAGGATTATTTGCAACCGAATTACACTTAAACATCTCTGGCACGACTTTGCTCAACGGTATTTTGATCTGGACAATACTTTTATCAGAACGTTCGTGCATCTTTTTACCCGGCCTGAGGCTGTCAATGACGGATATATCAGGGGAGTGCGACGCAGGTATCTGAATCCTGTGAGCTATATGGGAATATCGGTGGCTTTATCAGGGATACTCTTCTTTGTCTTGCGGAAGTATTATATCGACAGGATTGACCTTGATGTCTTTAATTCGGGTTTGCCTCCGGGAACATCACAGAAAATCATGGCGGCCACTTTGGATTTCAGTTCTTTTATTTTCCTTTTATTTATTCCTGTAATCTCCGTTGCCGGGTGGCTGACTTTTAACCGGATGAAATACAATTTTCCGGAATTTATCATCGTAGGGGTCTATACGCTGGCCCATTACAATATCTTTGTTTTTCCGATCGCTTTGGGTATCCTGATAACCACTCCTGAGCGATATATTTCATTTGCGTTGATGTTCCTGCTGATAATGCTTACCTATACAGTGTACTCCTTACGCAGGCTGAACGCCATTAAACTTTGGAACGGATTGCTGAGATCTTTCGCTTTTGTACTCGTATTCCTCGTGGGCTATCTGGGGATATCAGTGTTTATCAATATCCTGCTGTTAACCTTAGGTGAGCTGTCCCTGCAGGATTTCAAGCCTGTGAATCCCTAAGCCACTTCTTCCGCCAGGAACTGGGATTCGTACAGATTGCTGTAATAGCCCCCTTTCTTCAGCAATTCCTTATGGGTTCCTTTTTCGACAATCCTGCCGGCATCCATGACCAGAATGGTATCCGCTTTCTTAATGGTGGCCAACCGATGAGCAATGATTATAGAGGTTCTGCCCTCGGTAATCTTATCCGTAGCTTTTTGAATCAGTTGCTCGGAATACGTGTCCACGGAAGAAGTTGCCTCGTCCAGAATCAATATGCTTGGGTTGCTAACATAAGCCCTTAAAAAAGCAATCAATTGCCTTTGTCCGCTTGAAAGCATGGTACCCCGTTCTTTTACATTATATTGATAGCCTCCGGGCAAACTGCTGATAAATTCATGCACCCCGATTTGTTTGGCGGCATCTTCTATTCCTTCAAGTTTCACGGATGGGTCTTTCAGGGATATATTGTTGGCTATGGTGTCTGCAAACAGGAAAACATCCTGCAACACAACCGCGATATTGCTGCGCAGGGAGGATAAGCGGTATTCCCTGATATCCACACCATCGATTTCTATGGCCCCTGAATCAATCTCATAAAAACGACTCAAAAGGTTAATGATGGTCGACTTTCCGGCGCCGGTGGAACCAACGATGGCAATGGTCTCCCCTACTTTCACATCGAATGAAATGCCATGGAGCACCTCCTGGTCTTTCAGGTAGGCGAAACGCACGTCTTTAAACCTGATATTTCCCTTTACATCTTTTTTCTCATAGGTTCCCGAATCGTCAATATGGCTCTGGGTATCCAATATTTTAAATACCCGGTTTGCGGCAACCATTCCCATCTGCAAGGTGTTGAACTTGTCTGCAATCTGCCGTAAGGGCTGAAACAACATCCCCGACAGCAATATGAATGCGAAAATGGTCCCG
>DATGCB010000397.1:0-2837 GCA_035312365.1 Eudoraea sp.
CAGAGTCGGGACTACGGTGAAGAATGGGTGCCTATTCGGGATGCGACGGGCAGGATTTTGGCGGAAGATATCCATGCGGATAGGGATTTCCCCCCTTTTAATCGTTCCACCAAGGACGGGATCGCAATTCATTATTCGGCCATTGAGCAGGGTCAGACCGATTTTCAGGTGGCAGGGGTCCTTGCAGCCGGAGCACCCCCCAGGGTGCTGGGCAGCGCAACAAGCTGTATTGAAATTATGACGGGCGCGGTAGTACCGGAGGATGCCAACACGGTGGTCATGTACGAGGACGTGGTTATTGAAGGTGGCATTGCTCATGTTAAAAAACCGCCATTGAAGTCTGCGAACATTCATTTTCAGGGAAGCGATGAGAAAATGGGAGCCCTCCTGCTCCAAAGGAATTCCCTGATTACACCAGCGGCCATTGGGGTAATGGCCTCCGTCGGAAAATCCCTGCTGAGGGTAAAACAACTCCCCGGGATTTCCATTATCTCAACCGGGCGTGAATTGGTGCAAATAGATACTTCGCCCTTACCACACCAAATAAGAAGGTCTAATGCCTACGCATTATTCTCAGCCCTCTCAAAGGAAGGTATTATTCCATTATTGCTCCATTTAGATGATGACAAGGATATCATTCGCCAAAAACTTGCTTACGCCATCCAGGAGATGGATGTTTTGCTTCTGAGTGGCGGTGTGTCGAGGGGTAAGTTTGATTTTATTCCTGAGATCCTGTCGGAATTGGGAGTTGATATGATCTTTCACAAAGTGAAACAGAGACCGGGAAAACCATTTTGGTTCGGGATTCATCACGCTGCTAAAACCGTTATTTTTTCATTTCCGGGAAACCCGGCCTCCACTTTTGCCAATTATCATATTTATTTTAAACCATGGTTACTGAAATCCCTGGGTATGCCAGTTCCTGAAAATCATGTAATTTTAGGAGAAAATCTGAGTATTCAGGGAGAGCTCACCCGTTTTATAAGGGCCAGGATCCAGTGGAGTTCCGGAACCATAACAGCAACCACCGTGCATGGAAACGGCTCCGGAGATTTGACGAGTCTGGCAAGATCCGATGGATTTATTCAGCTAGACCCCGAAAGGCAAAATTTTAAAAAAGGGGAACTCGTGCCCTTTATTGCAACTAATAATATAGTTTGAATGACACACGAATTAAAAAAAATCATACAATCCTACGAAACGGCAAGGGATGAAGGTATAGCGGCTGTTTTAGCCACCGTGGTAGCACTCCGAGGTTCTTCTTATAGGAGACCGGGAGTGCGTATGCTCATATTGGAAAACGGCAATATGGTCGGTGCCGTCAGTGGCGGTTGTGTGGAAAAAGAGATCGTACACCAGGCTGGAAGTGTTTTCAATACCTCCATTCCTAAAATAATGACCTATGATGGCCGCTATAGGCTGGGTTGTGAGGGTATATTGTATATTTTGATAGAACCCTTTCGGCCCGATAACACTTTTCTTAAAAATTTTAGGCAAACTTTAAAAGCGCGGCACAGCTATGGAATAACTTCTCACTTTATGGATGAAGAAGGGACTGATGTAACGTATGGATCCGTATTCAATTTTGAGGAAGTTGAGATACCCCTAAGGCCGGATTTTAAACCGGTGGCAGGCCCTAAAATTTTTAGGCAGGAAATGTCGCCTTGCTTCCGCCTCTGCATTCTTGGGGCAGAACACGATGCCGTGCAACTTTGCACCTATGCCGCTTTAACCGGTTGGGAAGTCATTATGGTGGTACCACCCGATGAACAGAAGAGTCTTAGTGATTTTCCCGGAGCACATGAATTTATTCCCGTCCTGCCGGAAGCGTTTAGGATTGATGGCATTGACCAACAGACAGCAGTGGTTCTTATGACGCATAGCTACGTAAAGGACCTTAAATTTTTATTGAAATTAAAAGATGCGCAACCTGTTTATTTAGGGCTTCTGGGGCCGGCCACCAGACGTGAAAAACTACTCGCCGAATTCCTTGAACTTTGCCCGGAAGTATCGGATCGCTTTTTTGATCCAATGTATGGCCCGGCCGGATTGGCCTTAGGTGCTGAGACGCCCCAGGAAATTGCCATAGCGGTCCTTTCAGAAATTATTTCGGTGGTCAGGGAACAAGAGCCTATGTCATTAAAAGATAAAAAGGGAACCATTCACAGTCGATGAAGCATCATGTAACCGTCCTTATCCTGGCTGCCGGGTCTTCTTCCCGAATGGGTAAAATGAAGCAACTGCTACCGTGGAAAAACACGACATTGTTGGGAAGTGCCATAAGCGCTGCTAAAGCCTCCAAAGCTTCAGAAATAATCGTCGTTCTGGGCTACCATGCGGCCCGGATCAGGGAAAGCCTGACAAACCATAGGATCATTCTGCTTGAAAACAGGGAGTGGGAGACAGGGATGGGAAGTTCTGTTCGCTGTGGGATGCAATATGTTTTAAATAAAACTTCATTGCCGGATGCAGTACTTATTATGCTCTGTGACCAACCCTTTATAGGTACCGGTTACCTGAACGAAATGATCGAGGCCTATTATGCCAGTCCCAAAAACATTATAGGCACTGCCTATGGCAGGAGCGCAGGGGTACCTGCCTTGTTTGGTAAAAGCTATTTTTCAATGCTCAAAGGAATATCGGGCAAAGAGGGGGCAAGGGAAGTAATATCGGGACATTCTGATGATACGGTTACCCTCAATGCAAATGATCTGTTGGGGGATGTTGATAACGACGAAGATTATAGGTCCCTTCTCGATAAATTAAAGGAATAGTGTATTCCCCTGCCGGAAACAAATGTTTAGGTAATTCTCCAAGGCGTCCCCACATCAAATCTC
>DATGCB010000398.1:0-4921 GCA_035312365.1 Eudoraea sp.
GGAGGCTTCCTGGAAGGTGATTTCATTTTGCCCATCTTCCACGACGGTGACCTGGGCATTAGTTTCAGGGCCTGAACCTTCATCTTCAAAACTAAAAGTCCTGCTTAATACAATTTTCTGCTGCTTTAATTCATCGGTAATAGTGGCATCGATCACCAGTATATTCTCAAATTCAACGATCGCCTGAGGTTCTACCGGCTCAATACACCGATTGAACAATAAACAGATCGATATTGTCAACAACTTAATTACATTTCCTTTGCTTGGCATAGCATTCTATTCATCAGGTATTCAAAACCTGAAATTATAACTAATGGTAGGAACCGGAATAGAGAAGATAGAGCTTTGAAAGGCTTTTATCTCTCCCTCCTCGGTCACAAAAAACACGGAATATGGATTATTTCTACCCAGTACATTATAAATGGAAAAACTCCAGAAACTGTGTGCAAACTTCTTTATCTTATGATTGCCTTCCATATTAAAACTCAGATCCAATCGATAGTAATCCGGGATCCTGAACTTATTCCGGTCACTGTAAAACACAAAATCGGAGTTACCAAGTGTAAAATTGCCCACAGGATAGGTTACCGGCCTTCCTGTTTGGTAAGCAAAATTTGCCGAGGCGCTGAAGCGGCGGGTAAATCTGTAATTAGCCACTAAACTTAGATCGTGCGGTTTATCAAAATTAGATGGGAAAAATGCACCATTATTCACTCTGTCCTCATCAAATTCACTGTCCAGTTTTACAAAGGACCGGGAATATGTATAGCCTAGCCAGCCATTGAGCCTGCCTTCATTTTTTTTAAGCAAAAATTCAATACCATACGCTTTGCCATCTCCCTGAAGGACATCAGCTTCAATGGTTTCATTCAACAAAAGCTGGGCTCCCGTCCTGTAATCCAATTGATTTTTTGATTTTTTGTAATAGCCCTCAAGGCTTATCTCATATTTATTATCATCGAAATTCCTGTACAATCCAAGAGAATATTGATCAGCCTCCTGCGGTTTTATATTGATATCTGTAAGCTTCCAGGTGTCCGTCGGAGAAACGGTTGTATTACTGGACAGGGTATTTATATATTGGAATGTACTGTTATACCCTGCTTTTATGGAGAAATCTGGCGAAATCAAATACCTCGCGGACACCCTGATTTCCGGGCCGTCATAGATTTCAATGACCTCGTTATCCCCGTATTCCCGGGTCTCTGTCAGGGTACTGGCATTTCGTGGCATGTCCTCCTCATAGATCCGTTGGGACGACGGGCCAAGGGCAGCATAGAATGAATACCTCAGGCCGACATCCAGTAATAATTGGTCACTCAGCTTAAAGGAATCTGAAAGGAAAACAGCCGCTTCCAATCCCTTCTCCCTGGGGATCATCAGGTACGTAATATCGGAAGTGTCGTTAAGAGGGCTTATCGCTCCGGGATCGACCCTGTATAGTTTTCCCGATAGTCCGTAATCTAAGGTATGTGCTTCATTTAGTAAATATTTGATTTTGAGTTTTACTTCGGTCTCATAGTTTTTGTAACCCAGGTCAAAGTCGTCATTTGAATCCCCGTCAAAGGCAATGTTAAAGCGATATTCGCTGTTGGAAGCAAGGATTTCCCCTGAACTTTTATCATTGAATTTATGGTCGTAGGTTAACGAAAACAACCGGTTGCTGTACCGGTACAATGAGTCCGAAGTTATGCTAAATGCATCCCTGCTGTAATATCCGGTAACCTTTAATCCATTGTTCTCATTGAACGTATGGTTGTATTTTGCCACCACATCATAAAATGAGGCAGTACTGCGTTTTAAGGATTCTTCCTCCAAGGTCCTTAAAATCCAGTCGGAATACGTTAGCCTCCCCCCTATCAGCAGGGATGACTTTTCCTTAAAAACAGGTAGTTCCAACATCAGGCTATTGGTTACCGGACCAATGGAAGCCTCTCCTGATATTTTCTGGGTATTTCCATCCTTTGTCCTGATATCAAAGACAGATGATAACCTGCCCCCGTATTCAGCGGGAATCCTACCCTTGTATATATTGACATCACTTGTGGTAAAGGGATTCAATGCAGAAAATATTCCGAAGAAATGAGAGGGATTGTAGATCACCGCATTATCCAGAAGGATTAAATTCTGATCGGTCCTCCCTCCCCTTACATTGTAACCGGCGGCTCCCTCACCCGCGGTCGTAATCCCTGGTAAAGTAACAGCAGCATTCAATATGTCGCGTTCCCCCAATACCAATGGAATGGTTTTGATCCGTTCTACCTCTAGTTGTGTAACACCAAGTACAGCCTGTTCCACATTTTTATCCCTGTTTCCTTCTACAACAACCTCTTCCAGCACTTCAACGCTTTCGCCCAAATCAAAGTTCAGCGCTCCATCATCATAAATTATGACTCTCTTCCTGGTACTTTGTATACCTAAGGCACTTGTTTTAAGCATGTTGGTGCCTTTGGGCAATTCAATCTCGTAATAACCGCGGTCATCCGTTGCGGTGCCAATGTTTTTACCTTCCACGACAATAGCCATTTCGGGAATAGGCTTTCCGTTAGCCTCATTAGTCGCGTATCCTGAAAGTAAAAATTTTTGCCGGGGGATTTTTTTTTGCCGGCCTATCCGTACCGTTTCAACCGGGCTGATTTCCCCCGTTTGTTCTTGATCATAAAATATGGGTTCGACTGCCGGGGCCGGTTCTTCTTCTATGACTACCTCTTCCTGATCCCTGAAAAAATTACCCGGAAGTTGGTCCAGAATTAAATTGTTGTTTGTGATGATGACCGATTTCCCGTCGAGGATATAGAAATTAGTAACCGTATCCTGAAAGATGTCCTGTAATACGGTGCTTAGTGGTACATCCTCATAGGATCCGGAAATTGTTTTACCCCCGAACCATTCCTCCAGATAGAAAAAATGATACCCAGTTGCTTCTTCTATCTGGGACAAAACCTCCCTGATGTCCATATCGTTATAAGAAAGGGATATTTTGGGTGTATCGTCCTGTGCTAACACAAGGCAAAAACAACCCGAAAATAATATGGTCAGCAGTGTTTTCATCGGACAGCGTCATTACTGGATCGCGAATTCAACAAAGAAGCCATGCGTTTCACAAGAGTCTGCATAAAGGCGTCATTATCTGAATTTCGTAAAGATCGGGCAACCTTGTAAAAAGAATCGATCTCATTTTTTAATTCGGGAAATAGGCTAATGAGGTCCTTTTTGGATTTAATTACATAATATGCTCCATTATAAAAAAGGACATGCTCTTTCTTGATATCGAGAAATTCGTAGTAAAGATTTCTCCTGTCTTTCCGGGCATAATCCTTTTTGAGATGTTTGGTCAGCAGAGTTAATTGACTGTCTCTAAATGTAATTTCATAAAATCCATTCATGCCAGTCTCCGGAGGTATATTATTGAGATTGATAAACAGATGTCCATCAATGACAAAATCCGAGACCTTATCCTTAAAGAGTTGTAACGTAACTCCCCCCAATCTGTCCGGCAGCCTGACCAAAAGCTCATCATCAAAAACATTGTATTTCACTTCCAGATCTGAATACGGCTGCCCGTCATAAACTACGGAGCCGGGCAGGAACCTGGGCGAACTGTAAAATTTGGTTTTTTCATTGATGGTCCTATAGGTGTCAATATAGATAATACCATCATAAAGGCCTGTATTTTCAACACCGATGGATTGATCGAACCACTGATAGAATTTTTCCATTTCCAGTGTACCTTGACTTTGAACAGATACACTGTAAATAAAACTATTAAGTAAGGAAATCACCAAAAAATAGTTTCTCACTTTCATATAGCGTTGAATTTGGTGAAGCTTTATCAAGACTATTACTGCAAAAATCTGAGTCAATAATAATCAACAAAATAAGATATATAATAAATTGTTAAATAGGAAAAATACTATATCAAAATGCGTAGTATTTAATATAAACCAGTTTTAGAGCTTTATACTGCTCAAAGCTAACTTTAGCAACTAGATTAATTCATTTAAGCTTTAATATATTTTATAATCTGAAAAGTTAGGTATCTAAACGGTAAATGGGCAATATTTGCGTTTAACTTTATGTCCAAACAACTAACTACGTTATGATTACATCAGCCGTTATAGATGAATAAAAATCCTATTTCATTCTTATCACAATTCAATATATTTATTAAAGCACTCCATCGTACCAGTTAGCCGAGGAAAAACCCCAAATCTTACCCAATACTTTGCGCATGGTTCCTGTTTCGATTTTATAGTGTTCGGGCAGATAAGCGTCCAATAAAATCGAAAGAGGGCGCATTCTACTTTTTGTTCTCAAAATTCTGTTGACGAAGTGGAAGAATTGAGAAGCAAGAGGGTAACGGGCTAAAGCCCCGTTACGACTATTAAATTCCTGAATTACAGAACAATAACTTCCATTCAGGAATCAATAATAATCCATTTTTAGAGTAAAAAGTTTCGCAGCCCCCATTTAATGGGAAGTTTTTAGAGTAAAAACCAAAAATTGCCCTGCTCAGTAGTATTAGTTTGTGTAAGTTTTGGGGCTTGCAGCGCGAAATAAGATTTCGCTCGCTTTCCCAGATCGATGCGTGCTGTTTTTATCCAAAAGGTATTTTTCTTTTTACTGTGAACGGAGGTTTAAAGTCCAATATATCTTTCAAATTTAATTTGTGCCTATTTATACAAGAATATGTTAAAATTTGATCAAATTTTTGGGCGTTTGCAAATTGTTTGCAAATAAAAAGTCTCAGAAGTACCAAAACCTCTGAGACCCTATAGATACTGGTGATCGCGACAGGATTCGAACCTGTGACCGTCTGCTTAGAAGGCAGATGCTCTATCCAGCTGAGCTACGCGACCTTATGTTGCGGAGCGAAGCTGCCTGTCCGCCGCAGTAGAACGGAGGAGGAAGCTACGCGACC
>DATGCB010000399.1:0-2879 GCA_035312365.1 Eudoraea sp.
GTTCTGATCGCATTTATTGATTTTCCCGCCGTGGCGTCTACGTTTAGCTTTTGTTGATCGTCGTGGGTTATATTCGTTGATGGTTTTACCACCCCGTTCAGGCTAATATTTGCCGGAGATTTCCATACCCCCCGGCTGTCATCAACCATAGTATAAACCCCTGCCATGGCCGAAGAAGGCGGAAGGCGATTTAAAATTTCCCTTAATTTCGTAAGAATATTTTTATAGGTGGGACTCGTTTCATACAACCCCCAATGAAGATTGTCTTTTTTGTTCTTCTTATAATCGGGAAGCAATTTAGCAATCTCATCCTGATCTGTGATCTCGGGTTTGTCCTTTGCAAACCTGGCCTTAAATTCATCGTCATTCTTTGGAAATTCCGTCAGTATATTTACGGCATTTGGTTCGGTTAAATATTCGTTCAAGACGCTTAAATCTTCGCTTGTATCAAAATTTGAGAACCTTATTTCCTTAACTCCTACGACATTTGTATCCAGCCATGGGTAATAGGCTGCCGAATAATTAAGGTATTCTGTACCTATTTTTTCACGAAATACCTCCACCCGATTATCTTCGTTTCCACTGAAGCTCGCCTGATCGCCGTCAAAAATATCCAAAACCGCAACTCTGCTTTGCATTTTGTTGCAATGTGCCAATACCTTTTTGTACACCTCGTAACATTCCAATCCCAATTTTACGGCTTCGGGAACAACAATCATGGTCGGTTCCTGTTCCTTTAATAGTGTATCAAGACCAGCCAATAGTTCGTCTTTATCAATGGCCACACCGTTATGCTTATCAAAGGTCTTTACAGATACAATATAACAGGCACTTCCTCCATTGGCGTAAAAAAGCCTTAGACTGTTATAAAAAAAGCACTCATTGTCAGCTTTATAATCTATCATGACCTCATCAGAACCAATGGTCATTTTATGTTTGGGGTCATCCCCTTGAGGAATTGGTTTTGTGAGTATAAACTTCGGGTTAAACCCACCACCAAAATATTCATTGTATTCTTTCAAAGAAGTGATTCTTTTGGGTTGGTTTACCAATGATTTTCCCTTGTCGGCTGCTGTCGCAGTATATCCGATAAAGGCTGGAATTGCCGTTGCCACTTCCACTACGGAACCGGGGAATGCGTTGACTTCCTCAATGTACACGCCAGGTGTCATATAATTTTTTGCCATAATTGTGTTTGATTATTTGTTTATATATAAATGTGTGAATAATTGGGTTGATCGGAAGACGTATCGTCCCGATACAATTGTTCCGGAGATGCCCTGGGAAGGGATTTTATTACTGGGGGCGATTTATTATCGTCTACCAGCCTAAAGGTGTCTTCAGAATACTCCAATAATGGAATTGGGTATTTAGATATAAAGACCAGGGGGTCATCAGCTTCCGTTTGCTCACGATCCAATGCATCAAAAATTGCCTCTTTTTTACCATTGATGATACTTAACTTATTAAATTTTTGATATACGGGATCCACCAGGAAATATTTCCATATAGTCTGTCTGTTGTTAAAGTTTATGGTGTACTGCAGTTTCCGGGTAGTTTTAAGGGCGTCATGCAATTTCCCCGGATACAACTCCACAACCGCCATAGGTATTTTCCAGATCCTGTTGGGGACATAATATACGGGGTTCAATTCCTGCTCCTCCGCAATGATGCGGACAAGCCCTTCCTGCAACCCTGTGATCACAAACTCTCCGGGTATATTGTGTGACCGTCTGATACTTTCATTAGAAATGAGTTGATCCAGAGCATCGAAAAAAGTTAAACGTGAGCGTTCATGCGCTGAAGGAATCGAAAATTTCCCGAAACTTATAGGCAGCACTTCTCCTGAACCCACAAATTCATCAGCATGCATATACAAATTGTCATCCCCGGCATTAGAATCATGTGACAAATTGTTAAAGTACAGGATAGAATCCGATGGGGTATATTCGGGCGGCAAATCGGTATAATTAATGAAATATGGATCATTGCAGGACAGATACAAACGAATGGGCTGCGTATCGGTTTCCGTTTTTAATAATTCTTTATCGGATGCCAAAAGGTGCAGTCCCCCGGAAAATGGTTTTATGAGGATCCCAAGATTCCTTAACAATCTGGCCGTATCGTCCGCATAGGATATATGTGCCGGCACAAAGATCCCTTCCTTAAAATAGCGGTGCTGAATAAAAAGGTCCAGTATATGTTGAAATTCTTGCGTCATCAGTAATCTCAGGTTATTCCTTTGGTTTCTTTAATCGGTGGAATTATGCCACTTACGGGCAGGTCATCAAATGCCACCATCCCTACCTTATATAATACTGAAGGCATCAGTTTGGCCCCGATCGCGGACCAAAGATGACTTAATTCGCTGTAATCCAGTTTGCAGAGTTCAAAACTTAAACGCTGTGCAGCGGTTGAGGTGGCCTGTTGTTTGGAGGACAATGTATTATTGGGATCTTTCCCGGACCGGTTGGGTACCTGGACGACCCTGTTTATTTGAAAAAACCGGATAAGCGAAGATAAATAGGCCAGCCCTTCATCATAGTTATCACCCATAAAGTTGGCGCAAAAAAGAAGTTGCAATCTGAAATGAATGGCCGGCGGTTTTTTGGCAAAGGTATCTGCCTTACTATTTGAGGATCGGTTGAGATTATTTTTTAAGGTGGCTTCTTCCTCCAGGCTTACCAGAAAAAAAACGATTTTATCCTGCAGTTCACCCGGGATACTGCCATCTGCATTGACAATATTAGAAAGAACAGCTTTTTCACGAGCTGAAAATTCATTCATAAAATGCTGGTTGACCAGATCCCGGATATGCGCAAGCGCGGTATAAATCATGTTGGATTATACTTGCTTGAAAAAAATAATCAATCGCACCG
>DATGCB010000400.1:0-2051 GCA_035312365.1 Eudoraea sp.
TTCTCTCTTAAGAATATACTCCACCTCATCCTCTAAAAGTTGTGCACTATGAACGGTAGCAGGCTGCTTCGTTAATTTTACATTGAGATTTTGATCATTCCGCCTGGCGGTATTAAAATCTGCAATGATTTCAAAATCTGACACCTCTATATTTTTCAAAAGATCAATCCTAGCCTTGCACAGTACGTCCAGTACATCCGGAAAGGTCCTGATATCTGTACCGTCGGGCAGGTTGATCACCTGCACCGGAACTTCCACGATCTTTTCGGAAAAACGGAATATTTTCCCGGAAATCTTTACGGAATTACTCGAATATGTAGTGTTTTCCAACCCCTCAGGTTTGTACAATGCAGCCCTGTTCTCGAAGTCCGAAGACAGGTCGGACAAAACCATTTGCAGCGTACTTACATGGTCTATTGCCGCTATTTCCTGCTTTGGGCCCCTGATGGTAATTACCTCCGGGGATACCACTAATGGACCTTCCATCAGGTAATTCTGCCCCAGGTTGATCTCCACATTCGGCCTTACCCGGACTTCTTTGCTAAATACCTCAAAGAAATCAAAAAAAAGGGTATCCCGGTCTGCCTCCAAAAGTGTCATTGATCCGGATAGTTGCTGCTCTATCTGCCTTCGATACACCTCCTGGGAAATATAATAATGTGCGTCGTTTTGATCCACCGAATTGAGGTCGATTGAGATGACTTTTGGTTTAAAATTAAATCCCAGGAGTTGAAAACCGCTTGCCCTGAGCCGAACATCTACCTTGTCTTTTGAGGCCTTGGTGAGCAAAAGGCTGTCGGGGACATTCGTATACACAAGTTCAAAGGTGGTCCTTTGTGTATAGGATTCGGAAAGCCTGCTTACCAGCCAGGCCAAAAATGAACATACCAAAAACACAAGAAAAATATTCACTTTCCTCTTCCGCATGCCACTTTTCTTCATTTCTATCAATTCGATGGGTTGCTATCAGAAAAACAAATCGGGAAATACTTCCTGTGGTTTTCTTTTGCTAAAAGTAACCAAGATAGTCGACTTTAGGAAACCAAGGCCATAACCCAGAAACTGAATGGCGGTTGCTGCAATAGACAACAACGCCACGGGCAGGTTTTTGTTTTTCTGCAGCGAATCCACAAAAATGAGGAATACATACAGCACCACAAGCGACAGTGGCCAAAGTACATTGAGGAACAAAAGGGAAATAGCGGTAAAGAATCCAAGGCAGAAGAGCAGCGGAAACCAATAGGCAATCCTCCAGGATCCGGGATGCCATTGGTTAAGAATTGGGCGAACCATCCCAAATTTTTTTACCTGCAGGAAAAACGCTCTAAAATCAATCCTTCGCTGGTGATAAACAAAGGCCTCGGGAATCAATTTACTGGAAAACCCTTTTTTCCATAATCGCAGGCTCAGGTCCGGATCCTCCCCAGGATGAATGCGCCCAAAGCCCCCGCTACTTTCCCAGGCTTTTCTGGAAATGCCCATATTGAAGCTCCGTGGCTGAAACCGGTCAACCGTGCGCTTGCTTCCCCGTATTCCCCCTGTGGTAAGCACGGAGGTCAAGGCATAGTTGATGGCCTTCTGTGTATTTGAAAAAGAAGGGTGGGCAGCATCCGGACCACCATAAAAATCCACATACCGGCTTTGAAGCGATGTTTCCACGGCCTGAAGGTAATGGGACGGCACCAGGCAATCAGAGTCCATGATAATAAAATAGTTTCCCCCTGCCCTTTGCATTCCATAATTCCTGGAATCCCCGGGCCCGGTATTCGCCTTGGTAAGATAGTTGATTGGCAACAAGGGAATAAATTCATGGACTATCATATCAGCACCTTGTTCAGAACCGTCCTCCACGATCACAATTTCAAAGGGTTTGTCATACTTCAGCTCCGTCAGACTCTGCAATAACTCCCGGATTTCATCGGGCCTGTTGTAGACTGGGATTACAAACGAAAAAAACAAATCCATTGGATGCCTTTATACACCTAAAAAACCACCCATCCACGGGCGAATGGCCTTTTCGGTCGGAGTACGTGCCTATTTTGAAAAATGTT
>DATGCB010000401.1:0-44416 GCA_035312365.1 Eudoraea sp.
ATTAAATAGTAATGGCGCTACCGCGGTAGCGCCATTACTATTTAATACGCCCTGCCACGGGATTCCTTATGGCAGGGCGTGTTTTATTATAATCATCCCTTCATCCAGGCTTTCCTAAGGTCCATTTGTTCGGCACTCGCCCCTTCATCAGGTACAATGACCTGTACGCTGACCATGGGAGTACCTACTTTTCCGGATAAGGTGAGTTCTTCTTCCCCCCGTTGCACCACCATCGTAATTTCTGTTTCCGGTGTCCATCCAAAACTCTGACCAATAATGGGCCGGATGGCCTCAAGATCAATAGGTGTTCCGTTGATACTCTTGATCACATCTCCCCCCTGAGCCTCCAGACCCCTGAAAAAAGTATTTAATTCTATTCCCTCCCTCACAAAGATAGCATTGTCATTGGACTGGTCCACATCGATAAAGGGAACCTCTCCACGCAGAAAGTAGCCGCTCTGTTGTTCTTCTGAAGTACTGACCAGGCCAACTTTGGACAAATATTGATTATAGTCTATAGGGGTATCCCCAATAACATGGTCATTAAAAAACGTCCTTACCTCGGGATAGGTCATTGCCACAATTTCGTCAATCAGCTTCTCATCCTCAAAAGGTGTGTGATTGCCGTACTTCTTGGAAAGCTCCTTCATCAGCCACAACACACCCTTTTCACCGCCACTTAGGTTTCTCAGTGTAATGTCGAGCGCCATATTGATCAAGGCTCCTTTTTCATAGACATTGGCATAGTTATCCTTATACGGCTCCACTAAAATATTCTTGCTCATGGTTGTAAATGACATGGCATCATCAAAGGATTTTGAATTACTGATTTTATCAATGATACGTTCGTAAAATTCAGGCTCCTCGATCAGGCCCTGTTGAATTTGAAACAGGTTAGCAAAATATTCGGTGGTTCCCTCATACATCCACAAATGGCCTGACATTTTTGGATCATTGAAATCAAAAAATTGAATTTCTTTGGAGTGTATGTTCAGGGGGGTTACTATATGAAAGAATTCATGGGAAACAACATCTACCATCGCCTGCTCCAAACGTTCTTTAGGCAGTTGTTCGGGCAGTACGACGACCGTGGAGGTATGATGCTCCAATGCACCAAATCCTGCTGCATCGGTTTCTTCCAGGGTAGAAAGGTAAAGGAGAATATTATATTCCCTGGTACCATCTATATCCCCGAGAAACGCTTTTTGAGCCCCCATCATCTTCTCCATACGTTCCTTTAGATCGTTGGCGGAATAGATGCCATTCGGAGAATATACACTTAAAGTTACGGTAATATCATTGATCTTAAAAGATGCGGCTTTCGCCTTGTTGTACAGGATAGGATTATCAATAACATCAAAATACCTGCCGGCAAGAAACGTATCCACACCGGGATCGGCGGATTCTGATTTTATTACCAGAGATGTGGTGGCCGTCAAATTCGCCGGAGCAATGACATTTAATTCGTAGGGTATTTCCTTTAATCCCTCAAAATACCCTACAAAACCGTGTAAGTTGAGCATATAATTTTCCCCTTTCAGAATATTGGTGCCGGCAGGGGAGAATACCGCGTCGTTTACTTCAGATTCCGTATCATAGGTGTCATTTACATAATAAGATATCCTGTCCAGGTTTTTACCGTTCAAAATATTCCATGTGTTATCGTTGGCTTTGACTACAGCCAGTTCGTTTCCATTGTAATCAAAGGCCTTAAGTCCCTCAATATATTTGCCGTAGTTGTCGGCACTATAAGTACCCGGAACCGTCTTGGGGATGAAAAAGGAAACCTGGTCCGTCGTAAAAGCTCCTGGGTCTATGGACACCAATACCTTATCATCCACTACATCCACCAGGTCTATGGTGGTGGCAATCGGGGCCTTATCGGCCGAAACCAAAGCCTTCCCGGCGCCACAACTGTAAAACAACATTCCAAAAAGAAAAAGTACTGCCAGATTTTTCATTATTTGCTTCTTATTTATTTTGGCACAAGGATATTAAAATTTCTGAACCTAAGCATGCATATTTGCAAATAATTAGGAACCTCGTTAAACTTAATAACGGGCCTTACCCATAAATTATTTTGATTATTTTTGTTCGGATATAACCAAAGGACACCATGCAGTATAAAAGAATACTATTAAAACTCAGCGGTGAAGCCCTGATGGGTGACATGCAATACGGAATAGATCCCGATCGACTTGCCAGGTATGCCGATGAGATTAAAGAAGTAGTGGACAAAGGTGTTCAGGTTGCTATTGTCATTGGTGGAGGAAATATATTCAGGGGGGTTGCAGGTGCAAGCAAGGGAATGGATCGCGTTCAGGGAGATCATATGGGTATGCTCGCTACGGTGATCAATGGCCTTGCTCTTCAAAGTGCCCTTGAAGTCAAAGGGGTTCAAACCCGCCTTCAATCTGCCATCATGATCAATGAGGTCGCAGAACCCTTTATAAGAAGGCGTGCAATGCGCCACCTGGAAAAAGGCAGGGTTGTGATCTTCGGAGGGGGTACCGGAAACCCATATTTTACCACGGACTCAGCCGCGGTATTGCGGGCCATAGAAGTGGAGGCCGATGTGATATTAAAGGGTACCAGGGTAGATGGCATATATACCAGTGACCCTGAAAAAGATAAATCGGCTACTAAATTTGATACTATTTCGTTCAAAGACGTACTTATCAAAGGGTTGAAGGTGATGGATACCACCGCATTTACCTTAAGTCAGGAAAATAAACTTCCCATTGTGGTCTTTGACATGAATAAAAAGGGAAACCTGATGAAATTGGTTTCGGGTGAAAATATCGGTACCGTAGTTAATCTGTAATTTTGGTATTATTGGTATCATTTGTGTTAAACTGATTTAAAGCTCTACTATGAACGAAGACATTAAATTTATATTGGAAACTACGAAGGAGGGAATGGAACACGCTATCACCCATTTAGAAAAGGAATTCATTAAGATACGTGCCGGCAGGGCAAATCCTTCAATGCTTTCTTCTGTTATGGTGGATTATTACGGTTCCCAAACGCCATTGGCCCAGGTTTCCAACATCAACACCCCGGATGCACGGACGATTTCTGTTCAGCCCTGGGAAAAAAACCTTTTAGGAGAAATTGAAACGGCTATCATGAATGCCAACCTGGGATTTAATCCCATGAATAACGGAGAAATGATTATTATCAATGTGCCGCCCTTAACTGAAGAGCGCAGGGTACAATTGGTAAAGCAGGCCAAAGCCGAAGCTGAAGATGCCAAGGTAGGCGTAAGGAATGCACGGCAGGATGCGAAGAAAGAAATACGGGATTTGGATATTTCCGAGGACCTGCAAAAAAATGCAGAAGTTGATGTTCAGGACCTGACCGATTCCTATACCAAAAAGATCGATGCCTTCCTTGCCACAAAGGAAGCTGAGATTATGAAAGTCTAAACGAAAAGCACTCGATATGGAAAGAGGATGCTGTACGTGTTTCGCTTTTTATTCTTCCAGAACATACCAATCAATATTCGCAAGATTCTCTCGTCTCCCTTTGTCCGTTGGCGTGTAATGTGTTGCAAGGTAGTTGACGATAATCGGCTCCTCTTCACCCAGGTCCCATAAATTCTGAGATTCCTGCATCCATCGAATTGTCGCAACCCAGCCTTCCCTGCTCATTCTGTTTTGTGTTACCAGCTGTGCAGAATGACACCCCGTGCAATTGTTGACAGTTTCCATTAATCCTACACCCTCTGCGAATCCCGTACGCAGATGAATCCCGTTTTCAATCCGATCCGGATCTTCCTCCGGAATACTGGAATACCCGTTTTCCGTGTCATTGATCTCCTTCACAGGAGCCGCCATAAAGTAGACAGCTGCGATGGCCGCTACCAAAACAATAGCGCATACTACGATTAATATCCGATAAACTGCCCGCTCCCTGCGCCAAAACCGTTTGTGATCCGTCATTATCTAAATCATTTTAATTGCAATACGGTGACAGGCATTATTAAGATATCCCTTGGGATTCCAGCCAGGTAACACCATTGGCTGTGCTCTCCCCAGGCTGTCGGTGGCCCGTGCCCATACTTCGTAATATCCCTTTTTTGGAAAGGAGATCTCTGCCGTAAAGTGTTGCCATGCCAGCCGGTTTGCGGGTTTATCCAGGGCACATTGCATCCATGACGTTCCAAAATCAATGGAATATTCCATCTTTGAAACCTCCAATTCCCCGGCCCACGCATGACCGTTGATCCTCAGTTTTTTCCCATGGTCAAGAAGGGCCCCGGATTTCGGAAAAGTGACCAGGGATTTTACCGGCATGCTTTCTATGATACACATGTCTTCATCCTTCACTTCGGAGCCAGGCGCTACAGGTTCGCAGGGAACCCGGTACGAAGAACCCGTCATTTTAGGCCCGTCATGGACTATATTTCGCACACTGACCCGTTGAACCCACTTGCCGGATGCTGAGGCCGGCCATCCTCCGGCAACCAGGCGCAACGGATACCCATGAACCCTGGGTATGTCTTTGTCATTCATCTTAAAGGCCAGCAATGTTTCTTCCTGCAGGGCCTTTTGTATGGGCACCCCCCTGGAGATAGGTTCCTTGGTCGGATCCCTGCTTAAATGGACATCGGCGGAATGGTAACCTACGTATACTGCATTGTCCTTAATACCCGCATCTTTCAGTACATCTCTTAATCGCACACCCGTCCAGTTTGCACATGAAACCGCCCCTATCGTCCATTGATTTCCTTTTGCGGGCGGATTAAACTCACTTCGTCCGTTCCCACCACATTCCAAAGTGAGTTGGTAAGTGTATTGTTTAAATCCGGATTTTAAATCCTCAAGGGAGTACACCTTTTTTTGTTCAACAGCCTCCCCGTCGATCGTCAAAGTCCACCGGGAACCGTCTATATTTTCCGGTATCAGTCCATTGTTCCGTATAAACATGTATTTGTTAGGTGTGACCCGGTCATTCAGCAAATGTGCCCTCGCTTCCAGGTTCCAGGGCCTGTTATTCAGGACAACCATCCCCCGGTCCTTTTCGAACAGTTCAAAAGGGTCTTCCTCCTGAAATGCAAGGGGCAGATATCCCTCGGGCATCAGCGCTCCAAATACAAGTTCAACGCCTAAAGCACTGCATATACCGCTTAAAACAGTATTCCTTACAAACTTTCTTCTCTTCAAAATGGCCTTTTTGTTTCCGTCCCTAAAATACGCAATTTATCCGCATAGGTTAGCGCTTCCTGGGCAGGAAATAGCCCGCTACTATTTAAACCGTGCTTGTTAGGAACAGTGCCCTGCGTTTTTTACCTTTGCTGCCGACAAAAATGCACCATGGTTGCCAAGCTAACTGAAGGTTTTTGGGCCAAAACAGCCAGGATCATTCTCAGAAACAGAATTTTGATCCTTGTTATAATTGCCGTCGTTACCGTTTTCCTTGCTTTTCAATGGGATAAAATGCGGTTCTCGAATTCGGAGGCTAACCTACTGCCAGATGACCATCCCATAAACCTGGAATACAATGCTTTCCTGGAGTTGTTTGGCGAAGAAGGGAACGCCGTGGTCCTTGCCATACGCGACAGCGCCCTTTTCCGTCCTGAAAATTTTAACCGTTGGAATACGCTGAGTAAACAATTGGATGCTTTCCCCGAAGTGGATTTTGTCATCTCCACGGACAACCTGCAGGAACTGGTCAAGGATAATGAAAAACAAGAATTTATATTGCAGCCGTTCATCTCCGCTGCCCCGGAGACAAGGCAGCAGGTAGATAGCCTTACCACACATTTGTTCAACGACCTTCCTTTTTACGACAAATTGCTTTATAACAGTAAAAGCAAAACCATCAGGACCGTTGTATACCTGGATAAAGATCTGGTGAATACCTCGGTCAGGAAAGATTTTATTCTTCAGGACCTCACCAATCTGGTGAATGAATTTGAGGCGGAAACCAAACTGGATGTTCGTATTTCCGGAATGCCCTATATCCGGACGATGAACTCTCAAAACATCATAGATGAAATCGGGAAATTTATACTGGCTGCCCTGGGGGTAACCTCCCTGATCTTTTTCTTTTTCTTCAGGAGTTTGCGGGCCACTTTTATCTCTATGTTTGTAGTGATCATAGGCGTTATGTGGGCCTTTGGTGTTTTGGGGCTGCTCCAATACGAAATTACCGTACTCACTGCATTGATCCCGCCTCTGATTATTGTTATTGGAGTCCCCAACTGTATCTTCCTGATTAACAAATACCAGCAGGAAGTTAAAAAACACGGCAATCAGGCCCTTTCATTGCAGCGGGTTATTTCAAAGATCGGGAACGCCACCCTGATGACCAACGTAACCACTGCCTCGGGATTTGCGACCTTTATAATCACCGATAGCAAGTTGCTAACCGAGTTTGGCATTGTCGCTTCCATCAATATCATCGGTATATTTATTCTGTCCTTGTTGATCATACCTATCGTCTATAGTTTTATGCCCCTGCCCAAGACGAAACACCTGAAGCACCTGAACAAAAAATGGATCGATGCTTTCGTCAATTGGATGGAACGGATCGTAAAGGAAAGGCGGATATCTGTTTATGCCTTGTCGGTACTCCTGTTGGTAGTAAGTATTATCGGCATTTATCAGATCGATATTTCGGGTAGTCCCATTGAAGACATGCCCAAGAAAGCACAATTCTTTAAGGATATCCGATTTTTTGAACAGGAGTTCGATGGCATTATGCCGGTGGAGATCGTTGTTGATACGGAACGCAAAAAGGGGGTGCTAAGGCCGGCTACCCTAAGAAGAATAAATGAGTTGAGTGATATTATTGAGGAAACCCCCGAACTTTCGAAGCCTGTTTCCGTGGTCAACCTCATAAAATATTCCAAGCAGGCATTTTATAACGGAATCCCGAAATACTATCAACTACCTACGGCCCAGGAGAATAATTTTATTATGGATGTGGCCAGAAAGTCGAAGGACAATGGTAGCCTCCTCAAAAGTTTTGTCGATACTACCGGCCAGGTGGCCCGGATCACTACGTTCATGCGGGATGTCAGGACAGATCGTATGGAACAAATAAAAGATCGCCTCCAGGAAAATATAGTCAAGATTTTTCCTGCGGACCGCTATAAAGTATATATGACAGGTAAGGCATTGTTATTCCTTGAAGGAACTAAATATTTGGTAAAAAACCTGGTCCTTTCCCTTACACTCGCCATCGGACTTATTGCCCTGTTTATGGCCTATTTGTTCCGTTCCTTTCGAATGATCGTGATTTCCCTGATCCCAAACTTACTGCCATTGGTGGTCACTGCCGGGGTAATGGGCTTTGTCGGGGTACCGATTAAACCCTCTACCATTTTGGTCTTCAGCGTTGCCTTTGGGATTTCTGTGGATGATACTATACATTTTCTGGCGAAGTACAGGCAGGAACTGATTGCCAATAAATGGCGGATCCAAAAGTCGGTCTATGCGGCATTGCGAGAAACCGGAGTTAGCATGTTCTATACGTCCATTGTCCTTTTCTTTGGGTTTTCGGTCTTTGTTATCTCCAATTTTGGCGGTACTGTAGCCCTGGGTGCCCTGGTTTCAGCAACTTTGCTCTTTGCAATGCTGGCCAACCTCATCCTGTTGCCTTCACTGCTGATCTCCCTGGAAAGGAGCATTGCCAATAAGGCGGTATTAAAAGAACCACAAATAGATATTCTTCCAAAAGATGAACTTCCGCCAGCGAGCAAAGCGTAGACAGGAAATGGCCCCAATTCATTTATATACTTCTTACGCCCTATAGTTTTTACCAAAAAGTTATCTTTGCGGTTCATATTCAGCACCGATTCCAAATGAAATTATACAGTGTGAAAAAGCTGATCGAGTCGCCACCGCTGCTTCAGGAAGTAACGGTAAACGGGTGGGTCAGGACCTTTAGAAGCAAGCGTTTTATTGCCCTGAATGACGGATCTACCTTGAATACCATTCAGTGTGTGGTCGACTATGAAAAGTTTGATGAAGCTTTGCTCAGGCAAGTATCAACCGGGGCAGCCATACGGGTTACCGGGACCGTTGTAGAAAGTCAGGGTCAGGGACAACAACTGGAAATTCAGGTGAGTGACCTCTTAATACACGGAGCCGCCGATCCCGAAACCTATCCCATTCAGCCTAAAAAGCATTCCATGGAGTTTTTAAGGGAGCACGCCCATTTACGTATTCGCACCAACACTTTTGCAGCTGTGATGAGGGTGCGTTCTGCGCTCGCCTTTGGGATCCACCAATATTTTCAGAACAATGGCTTCTACTATTTTCATGCGCCTGTTATCACAGGATCCGATGCGGAAGGTGCTGGGGAAATGTTTAGGGTTACCACCCTTGACGACAAAAATCCGCCCCTGAATGATGCTGGGGGGGTTGACTATAAATCTGACTTTTTCGGCAAGGAAACCAATCTAACGGTGTCCGGACAACTGGAGGCGGAAGCTTATGCCATGGGGCTTGGAAAAGTCTATACCTTTGGTCCAACCTTCAGGGCGGAAAATTCCAATACCTCGAGGCACCTTGCGGAGTTTTGGATGATAGAACCAGAGATGGCCTTTTACGACCTGGATGCCAATATGGATTTAGCCGAGGATTTTATAAAGAGCATCATCCGGTATTTACTGGACAACTGCATGGAGGATCTTGCTTTTCTTGAAAAGCGACTGCTGGATGAAGAGAAAACCAAACCGCAAACTGAGCGCAGTGATATGGCCCTGATCGAAAAATTAAAGTTTGTCACAGACAATAATTTTATCAGAGTCTCCTATACCGAGGCCATTGACATATTGAGAAACAGCAAGCCAAACAAAAAGAAAAAGTTTCAATTCCCTATAGACGAATGGGGAACGGATCTCCAGAGTGAGCACGAGCGATTTTTGGTGGAAAAGCACTTTAAATGCCCGGTGATCCTTTTTGATTACCCGGCAAGCATCAAGGCCTTCTATATGCGGTTAAATGAGGATGGTAAAACAGTCAGGGCGATGGATATTCTATTCCCCGGAATCGGCGAAATTGTAGGCGGCTCTCAACGTGAGGAACGCCTTGAAGTATTGAGGGACAAGATAAAAGCTCTGGAAATTGATGAAAAGGAACTTTGGTGGTATACCGACCTCCGAAAATTTGGAACCGCGGTACACAGTGGCTTCGGGCTAGGGTTTGAACGCATGGTTCAGTTCGTAACGGGGATGGGTAATATCAGGGATGTAATTCCATTTCCAAGAACTCCCCAGAATGCCGAATTTTAAATTGGAATGTTTAACTTTATATGGCGAGTAGAATAGGTCCCGTATGCTAAAACAACACTTACAGTTTAAATTATCGCAAAAGCTCTCTCCTCAACAAATTCAATTGATGAAATTGATTCAATTGCCTACTCAGGCCTTTGAACAACGGTTAAATCAGGAGTTGGAGGAAAACCCGGCTCTGGAAAGTGGAAAAGAGGAAATCAATTCCATGGATGAAGTGTTTGAGGATACGGATTATGAAGGGGATAGCGATAATGAGGCCATCAGTACGGAAGATATAAATATTGATGATTACCTAAGTGATGATGAGGTACCGGATTACAGGACCAGGGCAAACAATTACAGTGCGGACGACGATGAAAAAAGCATCCCTTACGCCTCGGGTATCTCCTTTAACCAATACCTTCTCAACCAGCTCAATACTGAGTACCTGAGCGATGAGGAATGGGCCATTGCCGAATTCCTTGTCGGCAGCGTTGATGAAAGCGGCTATTTAAGGCGACCCATTTCCGACATTATGGATGACCTTGCTTTCACACAGAACATCTATGTAGAGGCAAAGACGATAGAAAGAATCCTGAAAACGGTCCAGGATATGGATCCGCCGGGGGTTGCGGCCAGATCCCTGGGAGAATGTCTTATGATCCAACTGAAGCGGAAGGAACGGCAGCCCTCCGTGGTATTAGCAATTAATATCCTTGAAAAATCCTTCGATCAGTTTACCAAAAAACACTATAAAAAACTGATCCAGAAGCACAATGTCAGTGAGCAGGAACTCAGGGATGCGATTGCGGAAATTGAAAAATTAAACCCCAAACCCGGAGGCTCCTATTCCGGAAGCAACAGGATCATTGAACATATTGTCCCGGATTTTGCCATCAGGATCATGGAGGGGGAACTGGAGCTAACACTTAACGGCAGGAATGCCCCTGAATTACATATTTCACGGGAGTATAACAATATGCTGGAAGGTTATAAAAATGCCAAGGACCGATCCAAATCCCAAAAGGATGCCGTGTTATTTATCAAACAAAAATTAGATGCCGCAAAATGGTTTATTGATGCCATAAAGCAGCGTCAGCAAACACTTTTCATCACCATGAATGCCATTATGCAGTATCAGAAGGAGTATTTCCTGACCGGAGATGAACGAAAACTGCGGCCTATGATCCTTAAGGATATTGCAGATACCATTAATATGGATGTTTCTACGGTCTCGAGGGTGGCGAATAGCAAGTATGTGGACACGCCTTATGGCACAAAATTAATCAAGGAATACTTTTCCGAATCCATGAAGAATGAACAGGGAGAAGATGTCTCTACCAGGGAAATAAAGAAAATCCTTGAAACCGTTATCGGAGAGGAACATAAGGAAAAACCGCTAACAGATGACAGGCTCGCATCACTTCTAAAAGACAAAGGGTATCCCATTGCGCGGCGTACAGTGGCCAAGTACAGGGAACAATTGGGTATCCCGGTCGCGCGGCTGAGAAAACAGATATGATGCGGCTGTTTCTCAAAATAATCTCTTACATATTTCATCCCCTTTTAATTCCATTCGCCGGCACCGTTACCTATTTTTTAGTGACCCCCAAATACAGCCCGCTTGAACTACAAAGCGGAAACATCCTCCCCATCTTTATTTTAACCGTAATCATTCCAATCATCAGCTTTTTTATCCTGAGAAATTTAGGCATCGTTACCTCCGTTTTTCTTCCAGACAAGGGGGAACGCAAGTATCCTTTAATGATCAGTATTACGCTGTTGTTTATGGTACTTATAAAGGTAATTCCCAACAACTATATTGTAGAACTCTATTATTTTTTTATAGGGCTTATAGCCGCTTCTTTTGCCTGTCTCCTTATGATCTTCATCAATTTAAAATGCAGTTTACACCTTATGGGCATGGGCAGTCTCCTGATGTTTCTCATCAGTTTAAGCATACATTTTGAGATCAACATTACCATTGCCATCAGCCTATGGACGCTGGTCACGGGCCTTGTTGCTACCTCCAGACTTTACCTGAATGCACATAGCAGGACCGAGGTACTCGTTGGTTTTCTAATCGGGTTTACCTCACAGTTGCTCACCATTAGGTTTTGGATGTAATTCACTCTCGATGCCGGCCGTAAGATTTCCAAATAGTCTTTGATATGGTTATGCTCTATATCTCAGCCGGGTTGAAGCGCAGCTGCCAGTCACCATATCCTCCTATAGGATGTAGAAGATGATCCCGATGCGAAGTGGGGTAAAGGCGACTGCGTCCCCGTCAGGGGTAGTGGTCCCTTTTTCAAACAGGTCATTCAATGCGTAGTAGGCATGGATATTAAACGTATTATATCCAAAGTTGAATGTGATACCGTAGTGGAAATTTTGTGTATCTGTGTTATAAAAAGAAATCTTTTCCGTCGCTGAAACATATTTGGACCTGCTTCCAACCACATATCCCAGTTTGATACCGGTATACAACCTCCAGAACTTGTAATTGGCGGCGGTGGAATTTCGCCATCGGAACTCAATGGGCATTTCAATGAGATGTGTTTCAATCTTATTCCTCTTGTAAGATACATCACCCCCTATTCTGGAATAATCAAAGCCACTGGCTGTCTCGGTAGCCAACAGGTTGGTATAATAGGAATACACGGCATACCCCAGTCCTATACCAAAAGCTACATTTCTCCTGCTATTCACCGGGATATCCTTAATTATACCGCCCTGCAATCCATAGGACAAGTTCCGTTGCGATATACCGTCTGGCTTGTTGAGCATAAAATTATAGGTAAGGCCCACATAAAACTGATCTTCGAGATACTTTGCATCCAGGTCTTCAGCCACTTCCTCAGATTGAGCGAAGTTTATTAAGGGCATCAAAAGCATCAGAATTACGGGAAATCGCATCATATAGGATTAAAGGTAAAAATAATTACTAGCACACTTCTATAAAAAAACGCTTCAAATAATATTTGAAGCGTTTTTCTTACTTGAATTTAAGCTTGAAATGGTCTACTGTAAATTTCTGAAGGCATCCCCTTCATAGGTAGTATAGTTTACCTTGAGGGCATTTACCTTGCGCAGTTCTAGTTTGATATCCGATAATAAGCCCATGTTTGCATCTTTGTCGACCTTCAATGCAGTAGTGAGCACATTTTGCAATTCCTGTGGCTTTTTTGCCCTTTCCTGCAGGATAAAATCCCCCACTTCGGTTACATTGGCAAATTTATCATTCAACTGTATTTTCGGTTCGGTACCAAACACTTTTTGATATTCCCTGGTTGGCTTTCCAACATAGATATACAATACCCTGTCCTTCTTTTCGAGTTTCTTGACCTCGGACGCATTTGGCAGTGTATTCTCCACCATCAAAGAACTATCCTTCATTACGGTAACCGTCATAAAGAAAAACAAGAGCATAAATACAATATCCGGTAAAGACGCTGTATTTACGGCCGGTAAGGCGGCATCTTTTTTCTTATTAAATTTTGACATATTCTTTCATTTAACTTCTTGTTAATTACTGGTGGAGGTCTCTGCCTCTGATAACTTCTGAGGGAAAAGTTGCTGAATTCTCTGTACCTTTTCCTTGAGTTCATCCCTAATAGCGGAGGGAGTTTCAGGGTTCAAAAATTGAGCCTCCATATCGACAAAATTCCTGCCGTATAACCGCATTGATTCCCTGTTTCGAAGGTCGTTGTAAGCCCCCACCAACTCGTTCTGAACGGTTATATAGGTTGCATACTTCGTTTCCCGGTCATTTTTAAGGGAAATAATAGCTTTGTCGGGGTTGTCCGAAGATTCCGAATTTCTTTTCCCTTTGCAATAATTACAATAAAGGGGATCTCCTGAAGGGGCTCCGCCATTATCCAAAAAGGCAATTGCCTTCGCTCTAAGATCCTTAAGATTCGTCAATTCCTCTTCAACCAATAACTGACCATTCTTATTGATATTAACAGTAAAGATATTTTTCTGTTTAATAATCACATTATCCTCAGGCGGTTCCATTGGTGGCAACATCCTGTCCAAACCTGCATCCGTTTCAATAGTGGTTGTCACTAGGAAAAAGATGAGTAATAAGAATGCGATGTCCGCCATAGAACCGGCGTTAACCTCTGGTGGTGCTCCTCTTCTTGGCATAATTTAATTTTTTATTTACTTGTCATTTTCTTAACTCCTCCCCACATCATTGCTCCTACCGCAATGAGTGTAAGGATAAAAAATACATTGAGTCCCATTCCAATTTTCTTAACGGTGCTCTCTGTGGTAGCTACTCCTCTGCTTGCCATTTCCTCAACCGTACCGTCAGCCCCGTCAGACAGCACGTAGGCTATCGCAACTACCAATAAAAAGCCAACAACTACAAACAAGGTCTTCTTTAGGCTTGCGGGATTTGAAAACAAATTCTTAAGTGCAAAAAGAAGGCTGAAAAGAATGGCAATACCTAACAGCACATAAGTGATGATGAACATAAAATTCAATGCTCCATTTCCAACGGCCTCTGATGCCGGAACTTCCCTGCCTGGAAGCTGAAACCACATTATGGCCCCTATAAGCCCCAATACAACGAGTACTATTTTAACTATTTTGTGCATAATGCTTTTGTATTAAGTGTCCGACTTACTTTTTGTGGTCTACCAACATATCGATCAAAGTGATCGAAGAATCTTCCATATCATTTACAATACTGTCTATTTTAGCAATGATGTAATTGTAGAAAATCTGAAGGATGATGGCTGTAATAAGACCAAATACGGTGGTTAATAATGCCACCTGAATATCCCCGGCGATCAGCGAAGCACTGAGGTTACCTACAGCGCTAATTTTCTGGAAGGCCTGAATCATCCCAATTACCGTTCCCATGAAACCAAGCATTGGGGCTACCGCGATAAACAGGGATAACCATGATACATTTTTCTCCAGTTGACCCATTTGTACTCCGCCGTAAGCAACCACGGCTTTTTCAGCGGATTCAACACTCTCACCTGCCCTATCAAGACCCTGATAGTAAATGGAGGCAACCGGACCTTTTGTATTTCTGCAAACTTCCTTTGCAGCTTCCACTCCTCCTGAAGCCAAAGCATCTTCAACCTGTTGTTTCAATTTTGTGGTGTTGGTACTTGCCATGTTCAAATAGATGATTCTTTCAATGGCCACCGCCAAACCAAGGATCAAACAAAGCAGAACGATCCCCATGAAACCTGCACCTCCCTGGATAAATTGCTCTTTTAGAACCTGTGTGAAACCCTTCTCTGTTTCCACTGCAGCTTCATCCTGAAGCACCACCGCAGCAGTAGCCACCGTAGAAGATAGATTTGAAACTATAGCGTTCGCTTTTGCGCTTACCGTATTTGTACTTACTACAAATAGCCCGGCCATTGCCAGGATCGAGAATAATTTTTTCATTTCTTTCAAACTTAAATTTAGTTAGTTAATAGGGTTAAAGATAAAAAAAAAATACAATTAAAAAATTAAATCTTTTGGGCAAAGCTCAAGGAATACGGATGTCGTCTGCCGATTTCCCATTTTGCTGCCATTAATTCCAAAAATGCCTGTTCATCCCTCCCGGCATTTTGATCCGGTGTAAAGAGGAAGATCAAAATGAGGCACCGTCACATCCAATTTAATCACACTTCTGTACCAGGCGCAATTGCACGGCCCGGATTCCCGGTCGCACCTGAACACAAGAATTGCAATCCCGGAAAGAGTTGTCCACTCACCATTACTTATTCAGCTGCCAACCCATCTCCATTTTAAAAAGCCCGTGTATTCTATAGGTAACCTGTTCTGCTGCGCAGAATTTCATTTGCTCCCTTTCAACCTCATCCCAACAAGGGATTCACGCCCCGCCATCCGGCGGTTCGTGCATCCCAAAAAGGAGATGCTGGAAATACATGCATGAACATTTCTGCTGCGCAGAATTTCATTTGCTCCCTCGTAAATTCTCTGAAGTAAACTTCGAAGAATTTACTCAGTCACAAATGTATTCGCAGAGAGGAAGGGATTCGAACCCTCGATACACTTTTGGTGTATACACACTTTCCAGGCGTGCGCCTTCGACCACTCGGCCACCTCTCTAATGACTCTCCCAATAGCTATCCGGACAGGGGCGAGCAATAAACAAAAAAAAACTTAGTTCCCGAAATTTTGAAACGTTAATTTTAGCTCATCTCACCCCGTAAGGATGTTTCAAAAATAGATTTAAAAGACTTGTGAGAAACCTGGCTTCCGAGCAGGTACATAAGTTTGGTGATGGCTGCTTCCGCCGTAATATCCCTGCCATCGATCATATGCATTCTTTGGAGGGCTTCACTTGTCTCATATTGCCCCATAAGGACACTGCCCCCAGGGCATTGTGTAACATTTACCACATGGATTCCCATTTTGATGGCGTTTTCAAGATCGGTCAATAGCCAATCCTGCGTTGGCGCATTGCCGGCACCATAAGTTTCCAGTACCACTGCCTGAAGGCCAGGACATGCAAGTACACTTTTCACCACAGAGCGGTTGAGTCCCGGGAACAATTTCAGAATAGCTACCCGGTCGTCCATAGGCGTATGAACATTCAGGGACTTCCTGCCCTGACGCCTTAGGAGATATTCATGATGGACCTTTAAATGAACCCCCGATTCCGCAATGGCCGGATAATTTAAGGAGGCAAATGCCTGAAAATGTTCAGCATTTAACTTGGTCGTTCTGTTGGCACGATAGAGCTTGTATTCAAAATACAATCCTACCTCCCGAATTACCGGTTTGCCTCCTTCCTGAAGGGCAGCAATCTGAATGGAGGTAATCAGATTTTCCTTGGCATCTGTCCGGAGATCACCAATTGGCAATTGCGAACCGGTAAATATGACCGGTTTGTCCAGATTTTCAAGCATATAGCTTATAGCCGAAGAGGTATAACTCATGGTATCGCTCCCGTGAAGCACAACAAATCCGTCATATCGGGCATATTCCTTCTCAATTATGCCCGCGATATTTACCCAGTGGGCAATATTCATATTGGAAGAATCTATCGGCTTTTTAAAGGAAATACTGTTGATCCTGCACCCCAGCTGGTTCAGTTCCGGGATGTTCTTTACCAGTTTTTTAAAATCGAAGGCCTTCAGGACCCCGGTCGAATAATCCTTGACCATTCCAATGGTCCCTCCGGTATATATCAGAAGTATGTTGGTCTCTTTTTTCAATATTGTCACAATTTAACTGCCTTATTTTATACGGCCGATTTTTATGGTATCCACGGTCCGGATCCTATTCAAATGCACATCAAACCCCAAAAACTGCCCTGGAGTTCTCCGTGGTAATCGTGGCAATCTCTTCCCCGGAACGACCGTAAATCCCGGTCAGTTTTTCAAGTACATATTTTAAATAGCCGCTCTCATTTCGCTTTCCCCTGAACGGAACCGGAGCTAAATACGGGGCATCCGTTTCCAATACGATATGATCCAAACCTATCTGTTCCAAAAAAGTATCAATCCTGCCATTCTTGAAAGTCACAACACCTCCTATTCCTAATTTCATGTTATAGCCAATGGCTTTTTTGGCCTGCTCATAAGTGCCGGTAAAGCAGTGAAAAATCCCGAAGAGATCGTCGCCTTTCTCTTCTTCCAGTACCTCAAAAATTTCGTCAAATGATTCCCTGCAGTGAATGACAATGGGTAATCCATGTTTTTTTGCCAGTCCAATCTGATGCTTAAAAGCCTGTCGTTGTTGCTTAAAAAATGTTTTATCCCAATAAAGGTCAATCCCAATTTCACCAACAGCATAGAATTTGCGCAGGGATAACTGGGTCTCAACATGGGCCAGTTCTGCCTGATAATCTTCTTTTACGCTTGTCGGATGCAACCCCATCATCAAAAATATATGTCCCCTGAATAATCGCTCCAATTCCAGCATCGCCTTTGTATGAGAAGCATCGATCGCCGGTATAAAAAAACGGGTAATTCCCAGTGCCATTGCATTTTCAACCACAGCCTTCCTGTCAGCATCAAAGGCCTCACTATACAGATGGGTATGCGTATCTGTTAAAATCATGCAACAAAAATAGAACTATCTTTGTCAAAAAGACGGCATGCGCAAGCTTAAAACCTTCTTACAAAAAAAAAACTATATCAAAATACCACTGGTCCTTACGGAAACCAATCATTTTGAGGTGACCGCGAAAATCAATGGCATTGCGGGAAGGTTTATTCTAGACACGGGAGCATCCAATACCTGCGTGGGCTTCGATAAGATTGATTATTTCAATCTCAACTCCAAAGAATCCAAAATTAAGGCTGCAGGGGCAGGGGCAACGGATATGGAAACCTTAATGTCCACCAAAAACAGACTTGAAATTGGCGATTGGACAAAATCGAAATTAAAAATTGTACTATTTGATCTGGGCCATGTGAATGAGGCGCTTACGGCTCATAAGGCATTGCCAGTGGACGGTATCATCGGGGCAGATGTACTGATTAAGTCCAGAGCCATCATTGATTATGATAGAGAGTGTGTGTATTTAAAGGTGAAGAAGTAGGATCACCAACCGGAGGGAATTGCCGGGCAGCCAGACCCTGGGTTAATATCCTCCCCGGCCGACTTATAAAAAGAACGTTGTACACTGAATTCTTAATTGCACTACAATTCCAATGCCTTCATTTCATCCCCTTCCATCAGGTGCTCAACCGGGTTTTCGAGCGCTTCTTTGACCGCTACCAGAAAACCAACAGATTCTTTTCCGTCAATGATCCTGTGATCATATGACAGGGCAACATACATAACAGGGGCTATAACAACCTGCCCATCCCTTGCAATTGGACGCTCCACAATATTGTGCATTCCGAGAATGGCGCTCTGCGGAGGATTGATGATTGGGGTTGACAGCATTGATCCAAATACCCCTCCATTGGTGATGGTAAAGGTACCCCCGGTCATTTCATCAACCGTGATCTCCCCTTCCCTTGCCCTGATCGCCAGTCGTTTTACTTCTGCTTCAACACCTCTGAACGTAAGATTTTCAGCGTTTCTGATCACCGGCACCATCAATCCCTTCGGTCCGGAGACTGCAATACTGATGTCGCAAAAATCGTAACTTATCATATCCTTTCCGTCAATCATGGAATTGACCGCAGGAAAAAGTTCAAGAGCCCGGACAACTGCTTTGGTAAAGAAGGACATAAAACCAAGACTGACACCGTGTTTTTCATTAAAGGTCTCCTTGTGTTGTCTGCGCAATTCAAAAACGGGTGACATGTCTACCTCGTTAAACGTGGTGAGCATTGCCGTTTCATTTTTAGCGGAGACCAAACGCTCTGCAACTTTTCTCCTTAACATGGACAACTTGGTGCGCGTCTCCCCGCGGTTACCCCCCGTAGGGCTTCCCATAGAGGGAACAGCATTTAGGGCATCTTCCTTGGTGATCCTGCCGTCCTTCCCTGTACCTGAAATCGTCACTGTATCAATCCCTTTCTCATCCAATATTTTACTTGCCGCCGGGGAAGCAACACCTGAAGCGTATGTAGCTTTGGCCGGCGCCTGCTGCGGAGCTTTCTCCGGCTGTTTTCGCGATTCCTGTTCCTCCACGGAGCCGGGAGCTGTTGCCACCGGTTTAGGGTCTCCTTCAGGTTTTTTAGCGCTGGTATCAATGAGGCACACCACTTCCCCGACGGCAACCGCATCGCCCTCTTTGGCTTTTAAGGTAATGGTCCCGCTATCCTCCGCCGGCAATTCCAGGGTAGCCTTATCAGAATCCACCTCTGCAATGGCCTGGTCCTTTTCTACATAATCCCCATCACTCACCAGCCATTCCGCAATCTCTACCTCGGTTATGGACTCCCCGGGGGAGGGAACTTTCATTTCTAAAATCATGTGCTCTTATTTAATTCTGTTATCATCGGTTTTTGATTTTATGCAATCTCACAGCAATGCATCAATACATAAAAAACTGTCCTTTATTTTATCCGGAAGCAATTTTCCGATTGCATTATTGTTTGGCTTTTGGTCTTGTCATGTTGTCCCTGGTCTTGTCGAAAACAAAATCGATAACCTGTTGATGCCTCATTTTTGAACGCACTCCGCTTCCGGCTGCCGGAGACGCATAAAAACGCCGGGAAGCCACCCTAAATTTACGGGCATCGCTAAAATGCATCATCAAATGGCTCCAGGGACCCATATTTCTGGGTTCCTCCTGTGCCCAAACCAGATCATCCGCATTTACATACTTGCCGATAACCTCTTTCATTTGTTCTGAGGGCAGGGGAAATAATTGTTCTACGCGCACCAGGGCTACATCCTCCCTTTTGTGCTCTTCTTTGACTGCCAGCAGATCATAATAAAATTTACCGGTGCAGAAGACCAGACTTTTTACCTTTTTTACATCGGCAGTCACATCGTCTATGACCTCCTGAAATCTTCCGTTTGCCAACTCCGCTACTTCGGAAACAGCCTTTGGGTGTCTCAGCAGGCTTTTTGGTGTAAAGACAATTAATGGCTTTCTGAAATTAACCTTCATCTGCCTTCTAAGCAGGTGAAAAAGATTAGCCGGGGTAGTACAATCTGCAACATACATATTATCCCTTGCACACAACTGCAGATATCGTTCCATCCTGGCAGACGAATGTTCCGCACCCTGACCTTCGTACCCGTGGGGCAGGAACAGGACCAGGCCGTTCTGCAGTTTCCATTTATCTTCTGCTGCAGAGATATATTGATCTATCATGATCTGCGCCCCATTGCTAAAATCCCCGAACTGGGCTTCCCATATCGTAAGCGTATTTGGACTTGCCATGGCATACCCGTAATCAAAGCCAACCACCCCGTATTCGGATAGGAGGGAATTGTAGATCTGAAAGTGTCCCTGGTCATCCGATAAGTGATTCAGAAGCAAAATTTCCTCTTCACTTTCCTCCACCTTCATCACCGCATGCCGGTGTGAAAAAGTGCCCCGTTCCACATCCTGGCCAGAAATACGTACTCCGAACCCTTCTTCCAACAAGGTTCCATACGCCAAAAGTTCCCCCATAGCCCAATCGAGCTTATTGGTCTCAAAAAACATTTTTTTTCGATCGCTGACCAATTTTTCAACTTTTCGCAGAAACTTCTTATCCTTTGGGAGTTGGGTGATCGTTTCGGCAATTTTTGTAAGTTTCTCTTCGTCATAGCTGGTATCAACAGGGTCCATCATCTCCCATTCTCGTACGTTTTCGAATCCCTTCCATTCATCCGCCATGAAAGGCGTAACTACGGTCTTGTCCTCTTTTCGCGAATCCTCCAACTCTTCTTCCAGGCTCGACTTATATTCCTCCTCCAGCTTCTTTACGTAATCGTCATCAATGATCCCTTCCGCTTTTAGTTTATTGGCATAAACGTCCCTTGGATTTGGATGACTGGCGATTGCCTTATATAATTTGGGTTGAGTAAATCGGGGTTCATCCCCTTCGTTATGACCATATTTACGATAACCGAGAAGGTCTAAAAAGACATCCTGGTTGAACTGCATCCGATATTCCAGGGCAAACAGCGAGGCGTGTACGACGGCCTCGGAATCATCAGCATTGACGTGGAGGACAGGACAGAGCGTTACCTTTCCAACATCGGTACAATAGGTGGAGGACCTTCCATCCAGATAATTGGTCGTAAATCCAATTTGGTTGTTGACCACGATATGAATGGTCCCGTTTGTTCTGTACCCATCCAGGTTCGCCATTTGTACCACCTCATAGGCCAGCCCCTGTCCGGCAATGGCTGCATCCCCATGAACCACGATCGGCAAAACCTTTGAAAAATCTTCCGGGTAATGAACATCCTGTTTTGCGCGTGTAATTCCTTCCACCACGGCCCCTACCGTTTCCAGGTGTGACGGATTAGGTGCAATGTTCATACTTATTTTGTTGCCGTTTTCATCTTTACGCTCCGATGTCCACCCGAGGTGATATTTTACATCTCCGTCAAAGATCTCCTGTTCATAGTCCTTGCCGTCGAACTCACTAAAAATATCCTTGGCAGCCTTTCCGAAAATATTGGTTAGGACGTTCAGCCTCCCCCTATGGGCCATTCCCATCACAAATTGTTTAACGCCCAATTCGGCGGCCCTTTCCACAATGGCATCCAGCGCGGGGATCAAAGCTTCATTCCCTTCAAGGGAGAACCGCTTTTGACCGACATATTTTGTATGTAAAAAACCTTCAAAAGAGACTGCCTGATTTAATTTTTTCAGGATGTACTTCTTCCTGTCCGTACTGAAATCAGGATGATTGTCATTAATATTCAGCCAATCCTGTATCCACTGTACGCGCTCCGGGGTTCGGATATACATATATTCCACACCAATTGCATCGCAATAGATGCGCTGCAGGTGGCCGATTATCTGCCGCAGGGTGTTTTTACCGATACCTATGATCTCCCCAGCACTAAATTGCTGATCCATGTCGGCTGCAGACAATCCGAAATTCTCAATATCAAGGGTGGGAGTATACTGTCGCCTTTCCCTTACCGGATTTGTTTTGGTAAATAAATGGCCCCTGCTCCGATACCCATCAATCAACCGGACCACCTGAAATTCCTTTTGAAGGGATTCGGGTATGGCCACCGCTTCCCCATTGGCCAATATGCCGGAACCATTCTGTACGGCAAGACCAGCTTCCTCCAGGGCGCTTTCCGTACCAAAATCGAACCCCTGGAAAAAAGCGCGCCAACTTGGTTCCACACGATCCGGATGCCTTAGGTATTGCTCGTATAAATCTGCAAAAAATGAGGTGTGGGCTGTATTTAAAAAGGAATATTTATCCATGAATAATATCGCTGTCTTAACAAGAATAATTCATCAAAAATACAACATTTAAAGGTTATTAGGATTATCTTGGACCCTATAATTGACAAATATAAATGGCAATGATACGCATAAATTGTTCCCCTCCAAAAAAGTTTTTATTACCCGTGCTTTTTGGTTTTATGTGCCTTACCGGATTTTCTCAAAGACAAAATGTTCCAGGTGAATTTTGGAGCAAAGTAAGGTATGGGGGTGGCTTAGGTCTCGGCTTCGGGAACAATGCATTCAATCTCTCTGTTGCGCCGAGTGCCATTTATCAGGCTAATGAATATTTTGCAGCCGGTATTGGCCTCAGCGTTAACTATGCCAAGTTTGGTGGAACAAAGTTTACGGCCTATGGAGGCAGTCTTATAACGCTGTTTAATCCGATCCCGGCCATACAGCTTTCGGCAGAACTGGAACAACTCAGGGTAAACAGAACGCTGGAACTAATTCCCAGCGGAAGTTTAAAAGATAATTATTGGTCTCCTGCCTTAATGCTGGGGGCGGGTTACAGCAATCGTAATGTTACCGTTGGCATTCGTTACGATGTACTCCACGATTCGGACAAAAGTATCTATACCGATGCATGGATGCCCTTTGTAAGGGTTTATTTTTAAATGTGGTTTAAAATTCTATCCGGAGTACCGGTTTTTCAGCCAAACCTTTTGCCGTTCTCTTTTTAAAATCAGGAAAGTTACCTCATCGGCGACTTCAACCACATCTGACACCTCAAGTTCCTTAAAAGCTTTTTCAGGTACATCCACAACATACAGCAGATTGAGGTAGTCCGTAAAACGTTCCAGAAGAAGCCTGTATATTTTTTCCCTGAGCGCAGCGATCAAATCATTCGCTTTTATTTCCACCGGAATTTCCATCGGTACATTCGCCAATTCAAAATCCTTTTTGAGTTGCTTAACCAGGGCTCCGTAAAGCTCATCCTTCATCGCACCCTCCAGGAGTTCCAGGTTATCGGCGTATTTCTTTGACATATTCTTGGCGTAAATGGACGACCAACCATCGCCTGTTTCCGTGCCCACCCTCCTACCGCTTTAAAAGCAGGAAAATTGGGGGATCCATCGGCAAACATTGTTTTGCTAATTGATCATTGCTTATAAACCACTCCTTCCTTCATCACAAAAACCACATTTTCCAGCGTGGTCACTTCTTGCACCGGATCCTCTTCAACGGCAATTATATCCGCCAAAAACCCGGCTTTTAATTGCCCTAGCCGATCCTTCATCCCCAGTAAGGCGGCATTGGTCACCGTGGCACTTTTTAAAGATTCAAGCACCGGCATACCGGCTTCCAACATAAACCTGAACTCCTTGGCATTATCTCCGTGGGGGGAAACCCCCGCATCTGTACCAAAGGCAATTGGCACCCCTTTTTTATACGCCTTCCCAAAAGTAATCTGACTTATGGGACCGATCTCCCTTGCCTTTTCTGCAACAATAGGGGGAAGAAATGCGGGAATTTCCGCCATTTTGGCGGCTTCTTTGCCTGCAGAAATGGTTGGCACCAAATAGGCATTATGTGATTTCATCATTTCCATGGTGGCTTCACTCATATAGGTGCCATGCTCAATGGTTTTAATACCCCCGAGGATGGCCCTTTGCATTCCTTCGTCCCCATGAGCATGGGCAGCGGTAAGCATATCATAATCCCGGGCGGTATCGGTTATCGCTCTGATTTCTTCGATGGTAAACTGAGGGTTTTTTCCATTTTTAGCAACACTCATAACACCCCCCGTAGCGGTGATCTTTATTACATCAGAACCATCTTTATACCTCTGTCGTACCGCCTTTCTGCCATCTTCCGGGGAATTTACAACCCCTTCCTTTGGCCCCGGATCACCCTTGAAATCATCCCGAACACCGTTTGTAGGGTCTCCGTGCCCCCCCGTCGAAGCCAGGGTTTTTCCGGCCGTAAATATACGGGGGCCTTTCACCAGTCCTTTATTAATTGCGTTTCTCAACGCAATGTTGACACCGCTACCCCCCAGGTCCCTTACCGTTGTGAAGCCGGCCATCAGGGTACGTTCGGCATAGACGGTGGACTGGAAAGCGATATCTGCCGGATTTTTGGTAAAGCGTTCCAAATACCGGGAGGGGCTGGATTCACCTTCAATATGTACATGCATATCTATAAATCCGGGGAGGACCGTTTTGTTCTTCAGATCGATGGTCAGATCTCCCTCCCGACCACTGATAAAGCCGCTCTCAATTCGCTCGATGCTATTTCCCGAAACTACAATGGTTTTTTCGGTATGGGACCTTCCCGATTCCGTATCCAAAATCGTCCCGCATTGCAAATAAGTGTCCTGTGCATTTAACATGAACGTAAATACAAGGCCCATGGCCACTAATTTTCCTCTCATTATATCATTGATTTGATTATTTGTTCCTGACCTTCAGCTCCCATTTCCAGGCAGATTTCATCGCCTCATCTAAGGAAGTTCCCGCCCTCCATCCTAACACCATATTGGCTTTGGTGGTATCCGCATACGCTTTAACCACATCCCCGGGTCGTCTTCCAACGACTTTGTAGTTGAGTTTTTTACCAGCTATCTTTTCAAAACTTTCTATAACCTCCATTACGGAAGTCCCCTCACCGGTGCCAACATTAAATATTTCGTAATTTTCAGCATTCCTTTTTTCAAGCAGCCGTTTTAGCGCCACGACATGTGCCCTGGCCAGATCAACGACATAAATATAATCGCGAATACACGTACCATCCCGGGTGGGATAGTCATCTCCAAAAACAGACAGTTGTTCCCTGAGCCCTACGCCGGTCTGGGTAATATAAGGCACAAGATTTTGGGGGATTCCTATGGGAAGCTCACCAATTTCAATGCTTGGATGTGCTCCGATGGGGTTAAAATACCGAAGGGATAAGGCCCGCAGTTGTGGCGTGACCTTGCATGTATCCCGGATGATCTCCTCCCCGACCTGTTTTGTATTGCCATAGGGCGATTCAGCCTCCTTAACAGCAGCATCCTCCGTTATCGGCATTTTATCGGCCTGGCCGTATACCGTACATGAAGAACTAAAAATAAAGGAAGCGTTATCCTTCCTCGTCAATTCCCGGAGGAGGTAGACCAGGGTATTTATGTTGTTCTCGTAATATAGCAATGGTTTCTGAACACTTTCGCCTACCGCCTTGGAGGCTGCAAAATGGATGACACCTTCTATATCGTTATGCCGTTCGAAAAAATCCTCAACCAATGATTTTTCCCGGAGGTCCAATCGTTCAAAATGTGGTCGCCGGCCCGTAATATTATAAATACCCTCCAGGACGTCTTCAGAGGAATTGGAACAGTCATCTATGATGACCACTTCAAAATTTTCCTGCTGCAATTCTACCACAGTATGTGATCCGATGAATCCGAGGCCCCCTGTAACAAGTACTTTCATTTCTTACATTTTTTAGGCGCTGCACCCTGTGATTCCCATGATATCTGAAGCACTCATCCTTTAATAAAGGCAACCACGGTGTTGGTGATATAATTTATTTGTTCATCATCCAATTCGGTATGCATCGGCAGCGAAATCACTTCCTTAACCAACTGGTTCGTAACGGGGAAATCGGCCTCGTTGTACCGTTCATCCCTATATGCCTTCTGCCTGTGAAGTGGTATGGGATAATAGACTCCGCAGGGTATTTCCTTTTCATGGAGATGTTCTGCAAGCGCATCTCTTTTCCCATTGGCAATCCGCAGTGTATATTGATGAAAGACATGGCAATCACAGGCATCACATGTTCCGGAACAATTCCCTCCCATTACCGGAATTAGAATATGATCCTGTCCCTGCAGGGCACTGGAATATTTCCTGGCCGCCTCCCTCCTGCTCTCGCAATAGGTGTCGAGTTCAGGCAATTTCGCCCTGAGTACTGCAGCCTGAATAGAATCCAGCCTGGAATTAACTCCCACTACATCGTGATGGTAACGCTGGTACATTCCGTGATTTACGATTCCCCGGATGGTGTGGGCAAGTTCATCATTGTTTGTAAATAGGGCGCCTCCATCCCCGTAGCATCCGAGGTTTTTGGAAGGAAAAAAAGAGGTGGCTCCCACATGGCCCAGGGTTCCCGCTTTCCGCTTTTTGCCATCCACATGGTAGTAATTGGCACCAATTGCCTGGGCATTATCCTCTATTACAAAAAGATCATGTTTTTCTGCAATTTCCAAAATGGCGTCCATATTGGCGCACTGGCCAAAGAGATGCACAGGTACAATCGCTTTTGTTTTCGGGGTTATGGCCCTTTCAACAGCCCTGGGGTCAATGTTGAAAGTATCCGGTTCCACATCAACAAGTACGGGCGTAAGTCGGAGCAAACCGATCACTTCCACCGTGGCCGCAAAGGTGAAATCGGCCGTAATCACTTCATCCCCGGGCTGCAAATCCAATCCCATCATGGCTATTTGAAGTGCATCCGTACCATTGGCACAGGGAATCACATGCTTCACTTGCAGATAATCCTCCAATTCTTTTTGAAATGCATGTACCTCAGGGCCATTAATGAAAGTTGCAGTGTTCAGAACCTGGGAAATGGAAGCGTTTACCTGTTCCTTGATTCCCTGGTATTGACCGACGAGGTCTACCATTTGAATTTTCTTCATAAAAAACTTTTGGGTGCCGATTGAATCCCGCCAAAGATTGGGAAGGCATGAACAATAATACAAAAATAAGGAACGGCCGCAAATGAAATTGTTGAAAGAAATGTAATTTAGCAGCAAACTAATTGCCCGTGTATTTCCTATATGATCTGGCCCTCCTTATCACCCCTGTCTTTTTAAAATTCATCGCGTTGTTTCATCCCAAAATCAACCTCTTCGTTCGGGGTAGAAAGAAGGCTTTTTCCATTTTGGAAAATAACATTTCCGCAGCGGATAAGATCATATGGGTGCATGCGGCCTCATTGGGCGAATTTGAACAGGGACTACCGGTGATTGAAAATCTCAAAACATCCTATGGCGACCATAAAATACTCCTTACCTTCTTCTCCCCTTCAGGTTATGAAGTGAAAAAAGATACTACTGCTGCCGATATTGTCTGTTACCTTCCCCTGGATACCCGGGCAAATGCGCGAAGGTTTGTCGAAACCACACATCCTTCATTAGCGATCTTTGTCAAGTATGAGATATGGCCAAATTACCTGAATGCCCTGGAACAAAATCAGATTCCGGCACTGTTGATCTCTGCTATTTTTAAAAAAGACCAGGTTTACTTTAAATGGTACGGCAGATTTATGCAAAAGGTGTTGAGGAAAATGACCCATTTTTTCTTACAGGACAGGGCCTCGGAGTCTATGTTGCGGTCCATAGGAATCAGGGAGAAGATTACGGTTAGCGGGGACACCCGTTTTGACAGGGTGGCGAAAATTCTGGAAAGAGATAATACACTGGCATTTATGGAATCTTTCAGCCAGGGAAGCCGGTGCCTGGTAGCCGGAAGTAGTTGGCCGGAAGATGATAAAATCCTGGTTCCGCTGATCAACAATGCGCCCCTTTCCCTTAAATATATCCTTGCGCCTCATGCCATTAAACCTGACCATATAGGGGAGTTAAGAAAGGCCATCACTAAAAAAACCATATTGTATTCGGAAATCGAAGGAGGAGATCTCGGCGAATGCGAGGTCCTCATCGTAGACACCATTGGCTTGCTTACGAAAATTTACAGCTATGCGGATATCGCTTATGTAGGGGGTGGGTTTGCGACCGGTTTGCACAATACACTGGAACCGGCAGTTTTCGGGATACCCGTAATCATTGGCCCCAGGTATGCCGGCTTTAAGGAAGCGGAAGATCTCGTTGAACGAAAAGGTATTTTTGTGGTCAGGGATATCGGGGAACTGACTGACATCGTTTCAACCCTGTTGAGCGATCTCTCAATTTACAGGGACGCAGGGCGCACCAATTCGTTATACATTCAAAAAAATAAAGGGGCAGGCGACCAAATAATAAGCTACATACGTACGTTACTATAGTGCCTAATCGATGCGTATTATGAAATTTGCTCCAATTTCTTCAATACTACTGCTTTTGGTGGCATTGCTGTCAGGATGTAAAAATGATAGCAGACAGCTCCAAAATTCCCCGCCGCAGGAGGATGTTATTACCGAACCACCCGCGGGGAGTGAAGAAAAGGAGGTTCCTGGCCCCCGTTTAAAAACCATGCCTGAGGAGCAAAAATCGGATCGGGGAATTCAAAAGAAAAAGTCCAAAAGTAATTTGGATACACTTCGCCCCAAAACTGCCTGATCGCATCTTTTGTACACACTCCAATACTATATTTTTTTTTGCTAGTTTTACCACAACCACGAAACTAGCATTATGAATTCCAAAATCTTAAGAATATCACTTATCGCCGCCTTAGCGGGATTTCTTTTTGGTTTCGATACCGTTGTGATTTCCGGAGCAGAAAAAAAATTGCAACTCTTATGGGAGTCTTCCGATGCCTTTCATGGAACTGTGGTGATTGGGATGGCTCTTTTTGGAACAGTGATTGGAGCGATGTTGGGTGGCATTCCCACAAATAAACTTGGCCGTAAGAAAACATTAATACTGATAGGCATTCTTTATTCTGTCTCGGCAATTGGATCCGCCCTCGTAAACGATCCGGTAAGTTTTGGATTATTCAGATTTATTGGAGGTTTGGGAATAGGCGCCTCCACTGTTGCGGCTCCTGCCTATATTTCAGAAGTTGCTCCCGCCAAAGACCGTGGCAGGTTGGTTGGTTTCTACCAATTCATGCTGGTTTTTGGGATCCTAATGGCGTTTATTTCCAATTATCTATTGAGCGGTATAGGTGAAAACGACTGGCGATGGATGGTTGGGGTTGAGGCATTCCCTGCCGTGGTGTATACCCTTTTTGTATTAAGCGTACCCAAAAGCCCCAGATGGCTCATTACCAAAGGTAGAATAGAAGAGGCGAGGCATGTACTATCCCTTGTAAATCCCAGTCTTACCCTTGAAGCATTGCAGGAAGATATGGACGACGGCACTGAAGGTAGGTCGGCAAAGGAGAATATTTTTCTGAAAAAATATAGATTTCCCCTGATCTTAGCCTTCCTGATCGCCTTTTTTAATCAGTTTTCGGGAATCAATGCCTTTTTATACTATGCTCCAAGGATCTTCGAGGCAGCAGGGCTTGGAGAAAGTACGGCCCTGTTAAGTAGTATTGGAATAGGGATCACTAATTTAATATTTACACTCCTTGGGATTTTTCTGATCGACAGGCTGGGCAGGAGACTATTGATGTATTTCGGTTCTGCAGGATATATAGTATCCCTATCTCTTGTGGCAGCAGCATTTATCCTGGACTGGGAAGGAATTGCGGTGCCGATCTTTCTTTTTATTTTTATCGCTTCGCATGCTATCGGACAGGGGGCAGTTATATGGGTATTTATTTCCGAAGTCTTCCCCAATCATTTAAGGGGTTCTGGGCAAGCCTTTGGAAGTTCTGTTCACTGGGTTTTGGCCTGGCTTATTCCGTCTTCCGTTCCGCTTCTTTTCTCCTGGGTTGGCCCGGGGCCTGTATTCGGGTTCTTCGCATTCATGATGGTGCTTCAATTAATTTTTGTGAGATATTTGATGCCTGAAACAAAGGGGGTATCCCTGGAAGAACTCAGTAAAAAATTAAGTGAGGGCAGGACCACGTGATCCGCGCGTCAAAGGTCGTTTATCGATAAATCCGGCGGTATGCCCCGGGATCATAATATCTGGGGGGCTTTTAATCGAAATATGCCCGGACAGCACCAATTTATTCGCATTTATATGTAAATTGTAGTAAATTACATGAATTATGGAAGAAGAGTTAGATTTTGGCACACGGATGCTGAACGGCTTTTTAAAAATTATGGTCGTTGTGCTGGTTGCAATTTTAATTGGCGTTGTGGTTTGTCTTTTGTTGGCAGCCGTTGGGTTATTATAGCCTGATAACGCCATATCCGATCCCCAATCTTACCCGCAACTATTCCCCATGAATTATCTTATTGTGTGATGTCTGACCTTTGATCCCTATCGGGGTCAAAAGATTATTCATTTTAGCCTCTCTTTCCATTGGCCGGTACCCAGGTGTTCTCAATACCCCATGGGGGGTCAGTGGACCTCTCCCGTTCGCCCGTATAATATTATAAGGGTATTCTTATGGCATATGTTTCTTTTTCCTTCATTCCGTCCCCGGTTCCTTTGCTATGATATTAATTAATGTATAAGGGCAATAATTTTATCATTTCTAGTTGTTTATTAAACAATATTTGATTTTTTTTGCCGTTCGTAGACTAAATTGAACTTTTCGTCGTATATATACAATATTGTATATATCACCAATTGAATTGGAAATAACGATTACCCAAACGTACCTATGAACCGTAATACCCCACGTTTATTTGCTTCGCGGTCGGACTTATGTATTCTCCGGTTTTCTATTCTTTCAAAATTCAAATTTCACAGCTTTAAAAATATTATTAACCCCACAAACAATTAACGTATGAAGTTAAAGACTACCCTATTCATTTGTTTCACAGCTTTATTTTCCTACCAGATTCAGGCCCAATGTACGGGTGCCCAGTTTCAGGAGGTAAACGGTATTGCCGTTATTGAAGCTGAAAACGGAACCCGACCTTCCGCCTGGGCCAGGGAGACCAGCGTATCCGGCGCCACAGGTGGCGCCTATATGGCATACAGGGGCAGCGATTCTTTTGGAGGTCCCAGCAGCAATGTTGCAAGGTACTCCGTGCGAATTAATTCTCCGGGTACCTACCGCTTTATCTGGCGCAATAGAATTGGCATCATAGCCAGTTCCAATGCCAATACCGAGCACAATGATTCCTGGCTCCGTTTTCCAAATGCATCGAATTTTTACGGTCAGAAAGGCAGCAGCCGCATATTCCCAAGAGGTGGCGGAAGTAACGGCCCTTATCCTGAAGGAGCAAGTGCCAGTGGATATTTTAAAATATACACGAATACCCTGGGGTGGAATTGGTCTACCAATACAAGTGATAATGATGCGCACCAGATCTATGTTGTGTTCAACAACGCCGGCGTATATACAATTGAGGTTTCGGGAAGGTCCCGGGGTCATTTTATTGACAGGATGGTCCTCTATAAAGAAAGTCAGTATTCTTTGAGCAGTGCCCAAAGTACCAACAGATCGCAAACCACTTGTAGTGGAGGAAGTACTCCTCCGCCACCACCACCGCCATCCGGTGGCACCAATTCTCCAACTGTAAACATCACCAGCCCCACCGATGGGCAGAATTTCAGTGCGGGGAGCAATGTAACGGTTAATTTGACATCCAATGATGTTGATGGGGATATTACCAAACATGAAATTTTTGTTAACAATGTCAAGGTCGATACGGATGGTTCATCTTATTCTCCACATATCATCTCCAATATTTCAGCCGGCAGCTACGCTATAAGGGCCCTGGTCACTGACAGCGGGGGCAGGACCGGTTCATCCACAAGAAACATAACAGTGGGCGGGGGCTCTCCGCCACCGCCACCGCCACCAACAGGAAGTAACAATCCGCCTTCTGTGAGCATTACAAATCCGGGTAACGGGCAGAGTTTTAGCGCCGGAAGCAATGTAAGTGTTGGGGTGTCGGCCAGTGATTCTGACGGAAGCGTTGTAAAATACCAGATTTTTGTGAACGGAGCCCTCGTTGATACCGATGGTTCCGCGTATACGCCACATATAATCTCAAATATTTCCTCCGGCAGTTATGCCATCAAGGCGACGGTAACTGATGACGATGGCGCAACTGCTTCCACTACAGTGAACATATCGGTGGGCAGCGGCTCACCACCACCACCTCCACCATCAGGGGGCAACAATCCTCCCTCCGTAAACATTACAAGTCCATCCAACGGGCAGAATTTTAGCCCGGGAAGCAATGTAAGTGTTGGAGTGTCGGCCAGCGATTCCGATGGAAGCGTTGTGAAATACCAGATATTTGTCAACGGTGCCCTTGTTGATACGGACGGGTCATTTTTTACCCCCCATCCTATCAATAATATTTCTGCGGGAAGCTATGCCATCAAGGCAACGGTAACTGATGACGATGGCGCAACTGCTTCGACCACAGTAAACATTTCTGTGGGTGGCAGTACAACACCACCGCCACCACCACCACCTTCCGGAGGTGGAGGGATCATCTTCTATCTGGTAAATGCCATCACGAATGTGGATAAGGGACCAATGCCTAATGGAAATAATATCGCATTTCCCACAAATATCAACATCAGGGCCGCTTCATCATTTAGTGGTACCAAGAGTGTTTACTTCAGATTGACCGGACCTGTGAACAGGATTTGGACTGAAAATTCGGCACCATATGCACTTTATGCGGATGTAAATGGAAATTACAACTCCGTTAATTTGCCAAATGGTTCCTATACATTAACTGCAGAAGCCTGGTCCGGAAGTAACAGATCGGGTACCAAGCTTGGTAGTTCCACCATCAATTTCACGGCAGGAACCAACCTGGCCAGTAAGGTTGTGGGGCAGGTATATGTTTATCCGAACCCTATTAAAAATGGCAAGTTCTCTGTAAAATTGCCAGAGGAAGTTACAGGCGATGTTAGCTACAGACTCATCTCAACTTCAGGGGTTGAAGTTGAAGCGGGTACGTTAAGCATCGACAGGGCCAATGGCAATGCCGAATTTAATTTGAGTTCCTTTGACAATAAGAACAATGGTGTCTACTATCTCATGTTGCAGACCAATGCATCCAGATATACGTTGCCTTTGATCAAAAAATAAAATTCGTTTTTTGAATGCAACAGCCTCCTTCCGGAGGCTGTTTTTTTGGTCCCTACTTTTACCGACGTTGGGGACTAAAAAGAAAATGAGGCACTATTGGGATATGAACCCTTATTGGTATTATCACTTAAACCTGCATGTTTCCCGCCCTGGGAAAAATGGAAAGGACCGTTGTTACCGGAAAGAGATGGTAAGGCCTATCGGACAATGATCAGAGCCAAGAACATCGGAAAAAATGGTTGATGATTTAACCTTATCGATCAATGAAGGGCTGATTAAAAAATAGTCGATACGCCAGCCTGTATTTCGTTCCCGGGCCTTGAACCTATAACTCCAATAGGTATACGCCACGCGATCTGGATGCAAGAGCCTGAAGGAATCCACCAAACCCGCGTTGATAAAATTATCCATTCCGTCAATCTCGGTTTGGGTATACCCGGCTGTCTTGTTGTAATTCGACTTATCATTCTTAAGGTCAATAGGTCGATGGGCCACGTTAAAATCCCCACATGCAATGATGGGCTTGCTTTGCTCAAGGCCCTTCAGGTAATTCAGAAAATCTGCATCCCATTGTTTTCTGTAGTCCAGTCGATCCAACTTTTGCCCGGAGTTTGGGACATACACATTCACCAAAAAGAAATCTTCATATTCAGCGCATTGTATCCGTCCCTCAGCGTCGTGCATGACCACACCCATATCACGAGTCAGGCCTAAAGGTTCGGTTTTGGTCAACAATGCAGTTCCCGCGTATCCTTTTTTTACAGCGGAATTATAATGGCGGTGGTAGCCGGTCATGGGGGCCAGGGTATTCTCCACTTCTTCTTCCTGGGCCTTGGTCTCCTGCAGGCACAGTATATCCGGACTTAACTTTTCTACAGATGTGAAAAAATCCTTTTTAGCAGCGGCCCGTATGCCGTTGACGTTCCAGGAAATAATCTTCATAGCCTTTTGTATTGAACCGATTAAAGATACCATTTTGTTACCACATTCCAGCGCAGATGAAAACATGCGCTTCCCGGAAACAGGCCTTATTTATATGAATACATCATTTGCCACCACCATATATTTTTGAATAAAATAAGGAAGGCATCAGACCCATATTTGTAATAGTTTCAGTAACCCGAAGGGAGGACGACTTAAACATGAAGCACCCTGCGGGTTTATTTCCTATGAAATCCTCTGCTTCCCTGTAATTTCCGCGATATTGATGCGGTATACTATGGGAATACCCTGAGTGTTTGTCTTGCTGGAAAATTCATGAAGGAATCGAGGAGCCGTTACCCCTTTACGTCGAATGTTTATTTTCACGCCCTCTGCAAATTTGTGAAGGATATGTTTGGCATCGATCCCACTCAATTCTTCAAAGGTACCGTGAATCAATACAGACCTCCAGTTATTCAAAGAAGTGATATCATCCACCTGAAAAGCAACGGTACGATTTTTACGCATGGCCTCAATTTTCCCTCCTTCCGAGGAATACGAAAATATACTATGTTGCTCCGGGTCATAGTGATAGGTGATGGGGATGATATCGGGGTTGCCTTTTGCCATAAAGGCGATACGTCCAATGTAGTTTGTGCTAAGCAATTCGATACTCTTTTTGGCACTCAGGTTTTTCATCACTCCTATTTTTAATCTTTATTTAACTATTAAAATAGTGGGTCAGTAATTGGCAACGCCGGTAAAGGCATCTCAAAATCCATTTTATCAAATATAAAATATACCATCCGGGTAATTTATGATTTTGGTCATTTATAACATCATAGCATGGTCATGGTCCGTCTGCATTTCAAAACTGATATAAATCATAGTATCCTGCTTAAAACCATCCTATATTTGCCTATACCTCCAAGGTAGCTCATAGATACCCGGTTTAATACTTTGATTAGTGAATGCTGTTATGAAAAAACCATGGCTTGTTTTAATCGCGCTTGCACTCACCTCCCTGTCGTTTGCTCAAAATATAAAAACTGAGGAGCTTTCCGAGGTAACCGTCCATGCCACCAACTATAAGTATTTGAACAGTATGAATACACGGGAGGTATCTTCTGTCCCTGTTGAACTACTAGTACAAAAAGTAGCATCTTTTGACTTAAAAAACTCAGAATTCTATCAGGATGATTATGACCTGTACCATATAACGTTTTATATCCCCGAGGGGAAAATTCTTGCGGCCTATGATAAGGAAGGGAAGCTACTCCGTACCGCTGAAAGGTTCAGGGATATCAACCTTCCAACATCGGTTAAAAAAACGGTATCAGACACGTATCCCGGCTGGAAGATCACGAAGGATATATACCTGGTAACCTATAACAATGAAAAAGGTGCCAATAAAAGATATAAGTTAAAATTGGAAAAGGGCAAAAAGACCCTCAGGGTAAAAATTGATGAAACGGGAAGAATTCTTTAGTCACTTCGGGGACCCGTTACCGATAAGATTTAAATCCCGTTTGTTCTGAAAGTACATGAAGCCACATTCAAAATATCTGCTTGAGGATAGGCGGAGTTTCAGGTATTTTAACAAAGCCTTGGGGACCATACAGGATATGTTACCCGTATATAATAATACGGACCTGCAGTCCGTGACAGACCACCATCTTATTACCCAGCACCCTATGCCCGGGAGATACCATCAGACATCCGGGGTCGTGACCAATTTGGTTGCTTCCATGTTGTAATTGCAGGAAGGGAGGGAGTTGAGAAGCATGCCATCATTAAGGCTACAAACCAGCTAGTCCCGACTTTGGATATCATAAACCATAGGAATGGAAATTGTATTTTCCCTCCTAACGAGGATCAATTTATCACAGAACCCATAATACCTCTTCGGTGGAACATAATTCGTTATTACGCAAGGCAGGAAGAAGACGCGCACTTCGGAGAACCGGAATGTCCGGGAGTACATTAGCACAGATGCAGGTTAACGCAGATTCCCTGGAAAATCTCTTCAAAAAAGGCCTTAAAGGCATGGCGTCTGTACTTAATAAGGACCTGGTCTGTTCGGTCGATCATTATGATTGTGTCATGAAGGTAAAAATTACGGCAGCGGACAGTGGGATGTTATTTATGAAATTTTTGAATAAGGCGGTGGAATTGACACATATTCAAAAGGCTGTTTTCTGCCATGTTTATGTGGAGGAATTTACACCAGAAAAGCTTGTTGGACAGTTATATGGCTGTTGGTATGAGCATCTGGACCTCGAAATAAAATCGGTGGCCGATTGCGCCCTTAGTGTCTGCCCTGATGACCGGTCATGGAAAGGTTCCGTCGCCTTTGAGCTTTATGGGCGAACACATAATTTATCGGTTAAACACTGATCCTACGATAGGTTTTGGCCGTCCCAAATGCTACAGCTTTAATTTTCGGGGTAGCCTATCCCCTGCATTAATTGTCCAGGTTTGGGTAGCCCGCACCGCAATGTCCTTCACTTTTACAATCATCAAATTATCTAGCCCGACTTTTATCCGGCAATGCATACGACCCATTCGTTGCACCTGAGAAAAAGGAGAAGCGACTTCTTGTTAGTGGTAATATATGTTACCTTTAGGGGGTTAAGCTTATTGAGCGGTTGAGAAGAAATTAATCGGCACCAGCGCACCTTGTTAATTTCTCCTATATCATGACTTTCCTCATATTCATAAAATGGATTTTCATGTTATTTTGACCTGTTCCCAAGCCCAATGTTATGAAACACTTTTTCTTGTTAATTTTTATCGTTCAAGTCTTTTCCTGCACTGAACAGCAAGAACGTATTCTCCCAAAAAAAACAAAACTTACGGAATCTGTATATTCCTCCGTAATTGTTCAACCCGATAGTTTGTACCAGGCCTATGCTGCCGTTGCGGGTATACTGGATCAAAATCTGGTGGAGGAAGGCGACGTGGTCAGCAAGGGGGACCCACTGCTACAGATCATAAACAATACCCCAAGGCTAAGTGCGGAAAATGCCAGGTTGTCACTACAGTTATCGAGAGACAATTATGAGGGAAGCGCCGCAGTGCTCAAAGGAATCGAGGATGAGATAGCTGCCGCCGAACTTAGCCTTAAAAATGATTCTGTCAACTTTGAGCGTCAGAAAAAACTGTGGGATCAGAAAATAGGGGCTAAGGTGGAGTTTGATAGCAGGAAATTGGCCTACCAACTGTCCCAAAATAAGCTGACCCTTTTGAAAAGCAGATACGCACGTACAAAGAATGAGCTCGGGACACAGCTGCAGCAGGCGGAGAATAATTACAGGACCTCCCAGATCGCTAACAAGGATTTTACGATCACCAGTAAAATAAATGGAAAAGTATACGCGCTCAATAAAAATCCGGGTGAAATTGTTACGACCATGGAACCCCTGGCGGCCGTCGGCAGCAGCAGTATTTTTGTCATAGAAATGCTGGTAGACGAGGAGGACATCGTAAAACTGGTTATCGGGCAAAGGGCCCTGATCACCCTCGACGCATATAAGTCTAAGGTATTTTTGGCTTCCGTAAGTAAGATCTATCCACGAAAAGATGAACGCTCCCAAACCTTCAAGGTGGAAGCTATTTTTGAGGACCCTCCTGAAATTCTTTACCCGGGCTTGTCGGGGGAAGGAAATATCATAATCGCTGAAAAGGAGAATGCTCTTACCATTCCCAGAGATTTTCTTATTGGGGACCGTAAAGTATTGACCGATAATGGGGTTGTGGAAGTAAGCACGGGACTGCAAAATTTGGAACAGGTTGAAATTTTGGATGGGATCAATGAAAACACCTATCTCTTAAAACCGGAAGAATGACAAATTGGAAGGTCATATTGAATATTGCCAAGACGCACCTGATAACCAAAAGGAAATCTACCATTACTGCGGGGCTTGGGGTGACTTTTGGCATTGGGGCCTATATTACCCTGGTGAGCTTTATGACAGGATTGAATGCCATGTTAGACAGCCTGATCCTGAACCGGACGCCGCACATCCACATCTACAACGAAATTGAACCAACGAAACGGCAACCCGTTTCCCTGTACACTGAATTTGAGAATTCCTTTAATGTAATACGTTCCGTAAAGCCGAAGCAGAGCCAGCTAAAAATTCACAATGCCCTGCCCATATTGAGCTATCTGAAGCAACAAAAAAATGTAAAAGGGGCCATTCCACAACTCCGGGCTCAAATTTTCTACCTCTCAGGATCTATAGAACTGGGCGGAAACCTGCTTGGGGTGGATATTATGGAAGAGGTACGCCTTTACAACATACGCGATTATATCGTTGAGGGTACGGCAGAAGCTTTGAAGAACAACGAGAACGGGATTCTTATAGGTGCCGGAGTCGCTAAAAAAATGTCCCTTACGATTGGGGACCGTGTACAGATAAGTACGGTGATGGGCGATGTTTTCCCCCTTAAGATTGTAGGAATCTATCAAAGTGGAATTGCTGACATTGATAATATTCAAAGTTATGCCAACCTCAGGACAGTACAGCGCATTCTGGGTGAAGCTGAAAATTATGTCACGGATATCAATGTAAAACTCTTCAATATTGATGGAGCCCCGGCTATGGCTAACCGCCTGGAAAGACAGTTTAAGCTAAAGGCAACAGATATCAATGAGGCCAATGCCCAGTTTGAAACCGGATCCAATATCAGGAACCTGATTACCTATGCGGTATCCATCACGCTGTTGATCGTTGCCGGATTTGGGATCTATAATATCCTCAACATGCTTATTTATGAAAAAATGAAGGATATTGCCATCCTGAAAGCGACAGGCTTTTCTGGAAAGGATGTCCAGTTTATCTTTATGAGTCAGGCTATGATTATAGGTGCCACTGGTGGTATCCTGGGTTTAATCGTCGGATACGTGCTTTCAAATGTAATAGATAACGTGGCTTTTGAGACCGAAGCCCTGCCTACCATCACTACCTTTCCGATCAACTATAACATCTGGTACTATGTGATCGGTATTTCATTTGCATTGCTATCGACCTTTATCGCCGGATACCTGCCCTCTAAACGGGCCAAGCGCATAGACCCGGTACGTATCATCCGCGGAACTTAACCCTATCTTATGGATTCAGTTTTAGAAGCCCGGGGCATTAATAAATATTTTGAAAAACCAGTGCGTTTTCACGTATTAAAGGATATCTCTTTTAAGATCAAAAAAGGTGAATTTGCCTCCATTATGGGAAAGTCGGGTTCCGGGAAATCTACTTTACTGTATATTCTTTCCACGATGGACACGGATTATTCAGGGCAGCTGTTCCTGAACAATGAATTGCTGACCGGCAAACGGCATGAGGTTTTGTCCAGGGTTCGGAACAAGCATATCGGGTTTGTATTTCAATTCCACTACCTTTTATCGGAGTTCAGCGTACTCGAAAATGTAATGCTCCCGGCAAAGAAACTGGCCGAAAAGTCACCTGCGGAAATTGAACATGATGCCATGGAAAAACTCAGTATATTGCATATAGAACATCTGGCCAAAATGAGGGCTTCGCGAATCTCCGGGGGCGAAAAGCAACGCGTGGCCATCGCCCGTGCGCTGATCAACAATCCGGCTATCCTGATGGGCGATGAGCCAACAGGTAACCTGGATAGTTTTAATTCGGAAAACGTCTTTTCCATTTTTAAAAGACTTAAGGAAGAACAAGGGATATCACTTTTGGTAGTAACGCATGACGAGGATTTTGCGAAACGCACCGATCGCATTATTCAAATGGAGGATGGGATGATCATCCCCTAAAAATAACAGGCCGCCAGGCCCTCAGGGGTTCTCATAAATAAAAAGATCAGCGTTCTTCATGCCTTTGCAGTCGCTTTTTAAGTATTTGGATCTCCTCCTGCATACGTATTGTTCTCTCCAGTAAATAGTGGATAGCCCCGATCCCCTCCAGGTTGATATTGAGGTCGTGGTGCAGGCGCACCAACTTTTCAAGCTTCGGCAATTCTTCAATATACATATACTTTTCTTCATCGATGATCCGCAGTGTCAGTAACTCAAATTCCTGCAATTTAAAGATGAAGGACTCTTCAATCTCATAGCTCCTGCAAAAATCGTCGATGCGGATATACTCGGTTTTCATGGCCTGTTGATTATAATTTTAATTCTGAAAGTTCCTTAAAGAGTTCTTTTTGACGATCGGTAAGATTGGTTGGTATTTTCACCTGGTAGGTAATAAACAAATCCCCGAACTGGCCTTCTTTTTTATATTTGGGCATGCCCTTACCCTTCAGTTTTACCTTCGTCCCGTTCACGGTTCCCGGCGTTACCTTTAATTTTACATTCCCACTCAGGGTACCCATGGTAATTTCCCCCCCCAGGACGGCCGTGGTCAATGGGATTTCTATCATTCTATAAAGATTCGCATTTTCTCTCCTGAAGTCCGTATTGTTGGAAATATTGAAATTAATATACAGATCCCCTGCCGGCCCATTGTTGATTCCCGGACCCCCGTGTCCCGAAATTTTAATGGTCTGCCCGTTTTCCACCCCGGCTGGAATGGTAATGCGTATTTTTTTGTTGTTTACTGTTAACGTCTGCTTATGCGTGCTCAGGGTATCTGTTAGTTTTAACTGAAGCTCAGCATTGTAATCCTGCCCGCGGAACCTAACCTCCTGGCGTGAAGATCTGAAATCACCTCCTCCAAACATAGCTTCGAAAAAATCTGAAAAATCCCCTCCTGCACCCCCTGTAGAGGTATAACCTCCCCGTGGTGACGAAGCTTGCTTTCTGCTTTTCGCCTCTTCAAATGCCTCTGCATGCTGCCAGTCTTTCCCGTATTCATCGTACTTTTTCCTTTTGTCAGGATCGCCCAGCACCTCATTGGCCTCGTTGACCTGTTTAAATTTTTTTTCGGCTTCAGCATCCTTCGGGTTGAGGTCAGGGTGATATTTTCTGGCTAAATTTCGATACGCCTTCTTGATCTCCTTTTCAGACGCACTTTTGGACACTCCCAAAACCTTGTAATAATCTATAAATTCCATAAAAATCGATCTTATGCAAAACGAGGTGGTATCCCCGTTAAATTACTCAACATCTCCATCATTCAGACTGTGGATAGCTGCCACTTTTGTGGAACGATACTCCCATCCACTAAGCCATGTATTCCGTATACCCGTTAATATGTTAAAGGTCCTATTTTTTCTATCACTTCGCCCGAAAACCATGACCCAAAGTGCGCAATAAAAACAAAAAGCCGGGGAATTCCTCTACCGTACCACCCTGCCCGAACCAGCGCCTCCCATAAGCGCTTCCACTTCAGATCGCGCTGAATAGTTAAAATCGCCCTTGATCGAATGTTTGAGACAGGAAGCGGCCACGGCATATTTAACAGCAATCTGCGCATCACTTAATTCCGGGGTGTTCAGGGCAAATATCAACCCTCCGGCAAATGCATCGCCACCACCTACACGATCCACAATGTTTTTGATCTGGTACGAACTATAATTGCCATTGGTGTCGAGAGGTGCAAAGAATGCTTTATCGGAAACAGCATCATACAACATGGCTCCCCAATTATTATGACTCGCCGAAAGACTCTCGCGCAATGTTATGGCGACCTTACTGATATTCGGGAATTGTTGTACAACCTGCCTTGCAACATCGGGATACCTGGAAGTGTCGAGGGTTCCTGAATGAACGTCCGTATTACCCGCCTGAATACCCAAAACGTCATGGCAATCTTCTTCATTCCCGACAACGACATCAACAAATGGTAATATACCTCGCATAGTCTCCTGTGCGAGTTCATGCGCCGTTTTAGCCCGGTCCCATTTCCAGAGTTTTCCCCTAAAATTAAGATCGATGGATACCGATGCACCCGCGGCTTTTGCCTTTTTAGCAGCGGCCAGGGTAGCCCCGGCCGCATTCCCGGACAAAGCAGGGGTTATCCCACTTAAATGAAGCCATTGAGCCCCTTCAAAGATCCCTTTCCAATCATATTGATCCGGCGGGGTGATCGCTATAGCGGAGTTTTCCCGATCGTAGATAACATTGCTCGGGCGTTGATTAGCCCCGGTTTCTAAAAAGTAGAGCCCTAAACGCCCTTTATCTGTACGCAGGATGTATCGGGTATCGATACCCGACGCCCGTAAAGAATCCAGCGTAGCCTCTGCCAGCGCATGTTTTGGCAAGGCCGTTACATAGCGGGCGGTTCCGCCAAAATTACATATGGAAAATGCCACACTTGCTTCGGCGCCCGCATAGGTCACTTCAAGATTACGGGTCTGCCGTAACCGTAAATTATCTGGTGAGGCCAAACGCCCCATAATCTCTCCGAATGTCACTATTGCTTTCATGAATATCCAATCTGTATTTACGACCTTATTTCAGTGATCAAATTCCTAATTGCTTTTGCATTGGCGGTAATGGCATCCCAGTTTTCAGCTAATATTAATGGCCGTTTTGCTATCCAGGTACCCCCTAAAGCAGCAATTAACGGAGACTGAAGATAGGTCGCTGCATTGTCCATATTACATCCTCCCAGGGGAATAAATTTCAATCCCAAATGCTGGTAGGGTGCAGCCATACTTTCCAAATGTCTCATTCCACCTGAAGATTCAGCGGGGAAAAACTTTAAGATACGACATCCCTGCTCAACGGCAATTTCAATATCTGTCGGGGTCATTATTCCCGGTGCAAATGATAACCGGTACTTCCCGGCCTCTGCGATGATGTTGGGATTACATCCTGGCGCTACCGCAAAATCGGCACCAACATCAACCACTGCTTTAACCTGATCAGTGGTCAATACCGTCCCAAAGCCAAGAATCATTTCCGGGACCTCTTGTTTAATTGCCCGTGCGGCATCCATCGCGGCTGGGGTACGCAGGGTCAATTCAATGGTATTTACACCGCCTTTCAAAAGGGCCTCGGCCAGGGGAATGGCATGTTTTACATGATCGATGATCAACACCGCAATGATCCCTGCATCGTCTATTTTTTGAATTAATTCAGGCGACATGGCCTGCTGTCCATTAAGTTCCATATTTATGTTCTGCTTTTCAATTAGTACTGTATTTTCCTGGCAAGCGATTGTGTTGGCCTCCTCCAAAGAAGCCAAAACTACTACAAATGTCTTAAATTATTTTAGCCCATTTACCACTCACCCAGGTGTGGAATTATTCCAATTGTTGATCAAAGAAAAGTAAACTTTTTTTAATATGTTTTTTCCAATAGGGCCATTCATGTCCCCCCGGAAATTCCTGATAGACATGATCCACCCTGTTTTCCCTTAAACTCGTATGCAAAGCTCTGTTGTACCCCAGCAATATATCCTCGGTGCCGCAGTCGAATCGGATTCCCGGTAAGTTGTTCCTGTTGCTTTGTATGATGTCCCAAACAGCCTGGTTTTTGTTTTCGGTGTGGAGGTAACTGTCTAAGGGCTCCTCTACAAACATCGGCATTTGGTCAATTGAAGTAATGGCCGAATGCGCCGATACCGCTTTAAAGATATCCGAATACTTAATCCCCAAACACAGGGCACCAAAACCCCCCATGGATAATCCTGAGATAAAAACGGAAGATCTATCGCTTACCTGATCAATATTCTGCAAAATAGCCTGCCGAACATCTTCTACTATCCATTTTTCAAAATTGAGGTTTCCATGGGTCACATAGGCGGAACCATCTCCCCAAAGTCCATCCGATGGCATAGCGATGACCATTGGTCGTATTTCACCTTCCCGTATCATTTTCCATGCAGTCAGGTGTACGCCACCTTTTAGAGACCACGCCCATGAACTTCCGTAGACCCCGTGGAGCAGGATCACAATCGGAATATCCTGTATATTGGTCAGCGGGGGCGTAAAAATGCAGATATCCCCCCTTCCCTTTAAATTTATCGATTTAACTGTAATGAACCTCAGGTTGTTACATTCAAATTCCGGATTTGATATTTCGGTGGTTCTAAACATATTTGGTCTGATAAAATTCGATAACCCCTTTGGCATTTTTACCGTTCAACAGATCATTAAAGGCGTCCTGCAAATTTTCAAGAGGATAGGTACTTGTGATCATCTCCTGCAATTTTAGGTCACCTGTTTCATAATATGCAATTAATTTAGGAAAATCCCTTGCCGGACTACATCCTCCGTACAAAGGATTGATATATACCTTATCCCATTCAAATAAATTCATATCCACGGGTATTTCCTGTTCAATCCCGCTTACCTGTACAGCCATTCCGGCATTTCTAACCATAGCCAGGGGGGCAACCCCCAGTTCCGGTACCGCAGTACATTCAAATGCGTAATCTGCTCCCCTTCCCGCCGTCAATAATTTTACTGCCGTAGCTGCCTTTAATAAGCCTTTGTCTTTTTTATCGGCATGAATTAGGTGGGTGGCCCCAAGCCTTTTGGCCATGGCCAGGCGGCTTTCTTTGATGTCAATTGCAATGATCATGGATGCCCCCTGAATTTTAGCACCCTGAATGACGCTGAGCCCTACACCACCGGTACCCAATACTACAACGGAACTCCCCCTTGTAACTTTTGCCGAATTTACCACTGAACCGTATCCTGTCATAACGCCGCAACTTATTATACTGGCCGCAGCAAAGGAAATGGTGGAACAATTATATTTAACGACCGCGGAGGCTTTCACCAAAGTGTATTCCGAAAGTGTTCCAATATTAAAAGACCTTTCAA
>DATGCB010000402.1:0-7106 GCA_035312365.1 Eudoraea sp.
GTCTTGTAAATAACCACTGCCTGTCTGCAAAAGAAAGGTATCGGCAATTCCAATCATCTTATCCTGAATTGAATCAACGTGTACCCCAGTATCTGGTCGCCTCCTATCTGGGTATTACCAAGGAGTTTTTAAGCAAGATTAAATCCCAACTGATTTCGGAAGAGAAACGTACTTCTTAAACTGGATTAACCTCATTTAATAAACCAGTTTATTTTACTTCTTATGCTGCGTTTCGAATTTTGCAATTATTAATCAAAATTTTCAACAGATGAAAGAGTTACAAAAAAAGGTTAGTGACCTGAATTCCCTGATTCTTGAAGGGCGCTCAATGGATGCATTTGAAAAATATTACCATGAAGACGTGGTCATGCAGGAAAATGATCAACTACCAACGGTTGGTAAGGCAGCCAATCGCTTAAGAGAAGAAAAATTCTTTGCGGCCGTTACAGAATTCCGGTTGGCAGAGGTCAGGAAAACGGCCGTGGGAGAAAACATTTCCATGGTTGAATGGCACTTTGATTACACGCATAATGAGTGGGGAGAAAGAAATTATTCCCAAATAGCCGTTCAGGAATGGCGCGATAGTAAAATAAAAAAGGAAACTTTTTATTATGGAAACTAACATATCGCGAATCAACAGGGCCGCCAACGACAAATTAAATGAATGGGTGCCTTTATTATTAAGAATACCTCTTGCAATAGTTGTGTTCCCACATGGTGCACAAAAACTTTTCGGTTGGTTCGGAGGTTATGGATTCGATGGAACGATGAAGTATTTTACTGACATTGTTGGAATGCCATGGATCGTAGGGCTGCTTGTCATCCTTATGGAGACCGTTGGGGCATTTCTTCTGGCCGGCGGACTTGCAACAAGAATTATGGCACTTAGCTATACGCTGCTTGGTTTTGGTATAATGAGTACTTCACTCCTGAAAAATGGCTTCTTTATGAATTGGTATGGAAACCAGGAGGGGGAAGGGATTGAGTATTTTATTCTGTGGTTTGGAATATCTATTGCCTTGTTTATTAGTGGGGGAGGAAAATATTCTTTGGACAGCGCTTTCAAAAATGGGAAAAGTTCATAAACCAACTGGGATCAATATTATAGAAGTACCGTCAATTTGATTGAATGAGTTTGCCAGCGTACCGGCCGGCGCCTCACTGTAAAAGACCCTTGGGATCTTTTACGAGCGTTCGCCCCTCTATTTAAAGGACAGGCCAAGCTCCGTTCCACGAACACAGGGCGCTAACTCAGGGGTGCCACCGGTAAAATCAAGGCTTCACAGCAATTGGGTTGTGAAGCCCGTTCAATTTGCAAGCACCCCACAATCATGCTTCAACCCCTGGCCGGCATCGGAAAATAAAATTTTCTAAATAATCCTGTTTTACGGGAACCATATAATCTCTGGAATTTTGTGAATGGGAATGGCCGAATGGTGGTCCCGGGATTCCAAAGGTTAAGCATGGCAAGTTTGTCTGATTCCCCGAACCTATCCGGTCTGGACCTCCTTGGCAATCAGCCGGTCCATACGCCCGAAGTTGCGTTTCAGCCTCATTGCAGCGACTAAGATCCTGGTCAGGGGACGACGCAACCAACCAGGCCATTTATGGTCCAGCTTCATGTTCCATTGGAGCCGAATCCCTTCGGAAACAGGCTGTAGCTCACTGGTGATCTTCAGTGCGAAGATCCATTTTTTAAGGCGTACGGTATAGTAATCGAACGGGCGCCAGTCCAGGATGTATTCGATAAAACCGGCATTGGCACAATGGTTTTGCGCGGCAGGCATCGTTCGGCCCGAGGGCCGTTCTTTCTCCTCCCAGGCTGAGCCCGTGGTCCAGAGTGACCGCTTATGAGGGTCATTTAACCAGTCCCATAGTACCGGGGCAGATACCCGAAATATGTGAGACTCCACCATATCCGCTTCTTGCTCCCTGACCAGATCCCGGTGCCCCTCAACCAGTTCCTGGTAACGGATATCCAGGTTGGTACTGATTGTTTGTACATCGCCAAGGTGTGGATAGGTCTCCTTACCGCGGTGCGCATCAATTGGGGCAATGCTCATTTGCTTCATACACACATCCGTAAAGAGGGCATAGCCATCCCAACCCGTTTCCTTTTCAACCTTGTTTTTCAGGAGCCGGTGTGCCAGGTTTACGCTGGTACCTACCGGTTTCTTTTTCCCTGCCACCTGCTGTACCGCAAAATCGCCATAATGTGCTATAAACTTCAGCCCCAGCCTGGAAATGGATCGGCACGCCCTGCAGGGACAGGTAGCATTATGCTCCATAGATCGCTGGCGATCCTTAAAGGCCCCATAGGCAGATTCAATAAGTTCCAACAATAATTCGCCCCGGGAAATACGCGAAGCAGGGGCAAAGACAAAGACGGCATCACCCTCCACCTCGGCAAGCCGGAGAGCGGGTGTGAGTTGTTCAATAATTAGGGTGATCAGATTATGTACGATATTAGGCCCATGATCGAGCTCGGTATCCTGCATAAAGGATGTATATCCCGAAATATCGGCTAAGACGAGATAACCATGTTCAATAGAGGACCCCATAACCCAAAAATGTAACTCATAGCTTTGGCCACCTGGAAAAGAATTGGCAATTGGTTCCTAAGATCGAGTTTCCTGGAAACCACTGCCGATGGGAGCCTAACGAAGATACGAATATATTGTAAACAGTACTTAATTAGAATTTACAAATTCATCAGGGGTTGATGTTATTAAAACCTGGGGTTTGGTATTTGGGATTTCTTCAATAGGGCAGCCCAACGTCAATCCCCAAAATCTATCAGCTCTGACAGGGATTCAAACCCATACTCCGGCTCCGAAGTAGTTGTACTGCTGCGGGACTTTGTTAATTTAATACAGAAATCAGGACTGAATATTTGTTTCCGGGGGTGCCTGTAAATTGCAGAATCGAACCGGGCGTCAAACATACGATAAAGACAAATGGATCTTACTTTCTAACATTGACCATTGTAGGTTGGGCTGATGTTTTTACAAGAAGAAATAATAAACAGACCATTATCAATGTAATGCATTACTGCATTGCGAACAAGGGGTTGAATGTTTATGCCTCTTGTTTAATGACTAATCATTTCCATTTGATAACCAATTGCGATGAACCCTTCCAATTCCCTGACGTCATAAGGGATATTCAACGCGATTCCGCCAGGACGGTTATTAAGCAAATAATAAACGAACCGGAATCAAGGAGAGCGAATTTTGTGCCCATCTTTAAAAATACACCCCACAAAACTTCTGCAAAAAGCACTTATAAGTTCCGGAAGACCGGGAATCATGCCATAGCAGTGTACTCCGAAAAGTTTCTATGGAACAAAATTGATTACATACATATCAATCCGGTAGTTGAAAATTATGTAAGCAAACCACAACATTGGTTGTATTCCTCTGCATCAATTTACCCTGAAGAACCTTCCGTGCTTCCATAGGCAATTGTTGTGGCTCAAATAATGAAAACGGTGAATTAAATAGAATGATGCCGCAGCAGTGTAACTACGGCGGAGCAGATGTTTAATTGATGAAGGTGAGGCCTATTGGGTAATGAAGTCGTAGTTCCATGTATAGGGTGGTAAAGAATAGGGAGGATCCTGTCATTGTATACCACGTGCGACCATTTCCTGATAGAGGTCTTTCTCACGTCCGTTTGCGCGGCGAACGAACCCAGCTTGCCCGTCCGTATCCACCAAAGGCGGAGAAGGCGGGGTGAGGCCACTTCAGCAAATACAGGGCTTCCGAGAGATCGGGAGCTGTTGGTTTTTAGACAAGTATAATATAAGTAGGAGAATTTCTTCCCTTATATTCCTTCCAAGGCATCGTATTAGGCCCTTTGAAGAAATTCTACCGTTCCGTTGCACAATGGAACCGCAATGAACGTCAGGCTTCCTAATTAATCATGATATTTATAAATAAGGCCCCCTCATAATTTAGAACCATCGTCTCTTATGTTGCGCCCTTTGAAACAAAACAGTCGTGATCAACATTTTCTTGAGGAACTCAGGCAACTGGTGCTGGACAACCTTACCAATGAACAGTTCAGTGTGGAACAACTAGCCGATACACACGGAACAAGCCGCTCATATTTACACAAACGTCTCAAAAAACTGGAGCAAAAATCGGTCAGTCAGTTTATTCGCGAAATCAGGCTGAAAGAGGCTATGAAAATGCTTCAGCAAGACCTGGCAACCGCATCTGAAATTGCCTACCGGGTGGGGTCTAGCAGTCCTACCTATTTTAATACGTGTTTTAAGGACTATTTTGGATGTCCCCCGGGGGAGGTGAAATTCAGGCTTCCGGCAGAAGAAAAGGAAATATCAGATCTTAGAGATTCCGAATATACAATATCCCCTGAGGCGCGGGACGGAAGAACCGCTGTAGGTAAGAAGGGGGTCCGGGAAAAGGATCTATTCAATGCTCGCTTTAGGTGCTGCCCTGGGGATTGCGATTATTCTGTTCATTGTTTTCAGGACAGAAGACCAATCAATGCTAAACCTGTCCGCGGCCCCCTCTATTGTTACGTCCATTGCCGTGCTGCCGTTTGAGGACGTTAGTTCGGAAAAAAACCAGGAAGCGTTTACCAATGCCATGGTCATTGAAATTAGCGATCAACTGGTGAAAATTGAGGACTTACAGGTACTCTCCAGGGCCTCCACGCAGATGTATGCGGGAAGTAAAAAATCCACCAGGGAAATAGCCTCCGAGCTTGGGTCCGCCAACATTTTGATGGGGAGTGTCCAGAAAGAAGGAGACAACGTCAGGATTACCGTTCAGTTGGTGGACGGAGGAACCGATGCATTTTTATGGTCGGAGGCGTACGACGGGAAACTTGAGGGTATTTTTGATATGCAGCGCACGATTGCCCACAGCGTTGCTGAGGCATTGAAGGTACAGATCAGCCCGCATGTCAAACAAAGAATTTCAAAGGTCCCCACTGAAAACATGCAGGCATATTCTAATTATCTTGAGGCTTTGGGGTCCTTCGGGAACACAGAAAAAAACATCCCCCTGCTGGAGGAAGCTATTCAACTCGACCCGGGATTTGCAGATGCCTATGTGCAATTGGCTACTGAGAAAATGCACGAGTTATCCGTCAGCGAGGCGTCACCGGAAAACTTTAAAAATCGTGCTGAACAAATTAAGGCCATGCTGCACCAAGCGCTGTCCCTGGATCCGGATAATGCAAGAGGCCATTTTATGTTAGGGAGTTGTTCCTATACTTACGATTGGGACTTTGAGAAGGCAGCATTTTATCACCGACGTGCACTCGAACTGCAACCGGCTGCAATCAATAATACGTATCCCATGTATTTGCTGGCTGCTGAAAGACCCGAAGATGCCCTTCAATACAACACCTTCCGGGTTCTTGCCACAACTCCAAATCACTCAGGTGTCTGGCTGCTCCAGGCCTTGTGCTATACCTACCTAAATAATCAGGAATTGGCCTCCGAGTCTCTGGAAAAGGCCAAAAAATTGGGTGGCCAAAGTGTCTTAAAGCATACAGGCCTGGCATGGATCCTCTGTTTACATGGAAAATATGATGAAATCCTGGCAAATTGGGAATTGTTAACCGGGGAAGATTACAAAGCCCCAAGGCACTCAGCCATGGCCGTCGCTTATGCAAAAACAGGGCAGCCGGAAGCTTGTAAAACAATCGTTGACCAACTAAAACAGGTAAGTAATAAATCTCCTGTGGGTAGCCCGGCTTATTTTACAGCTTTGATATATGCGCAAACAAAAGAATAAGACCTGGCCTTCGAAAGGTTGGAATTTGCATACCATAACCATGAAACCGCCGTGCATTGGCTAAAGTCGGAACGTCTGTTTGAACCTATTCACGACGATACCCGATGGACAAAACTGCTCAATAAAGTAGGTTTTAACAAGGAATAAAATCTCCGGGCAAAACGTTGCCATGTTGGTTGCGCAACTACACAAATCATCCAGTTTCAACATGAGTGGAACCCTTGTAAACATACCTTAAAAACTTTAAAAAAAACTTGTAAAAGAGGGAAACATAGCTGCTAGGCACTGCCTCACCTACTGTTACATCTTTGTGGTATCAATTGTTTATTAACGTTTTAAAAACAGATGTCATGAAAAAAGTAGTATTAGGCATGTTTGTATTAGGCCTTACCAGCCTGGCATTTTCACAGGAAACCGGGGAATCGTTTTCTACAGTAGAGCTAAAAGATGTCACCGTATCAGCTGCCAATTTGCATTATTTGAATTCCGTACGGGATCAATATACCCCGGAGGTAGTGAAGGAACTGCAGGAAAAAGCAGCATCTTACGATGTAACTTCAAATGCCGGATTTGATAAAAAAACAAAGGATTCATTTGAGGTTGTTTTTAAAGCATCTAACGGGGATATCATCACCTATTACAACAGAAGCGGAAAAATCCTTTCTGCCCGTGAGAATTTCAATAATGTGGTCCTTCCGATGAAAGTGCGGAAAAAAGCATTTCAGGATAATGACGGTTGGGTAATGAGCGGCAACCGCTATTTTAGCCTGTATCATAATGATGATATTATAAACAAGGTTTACAGGATCAAATTAAGGAATGGAAATCTTCAAAAAAATCTGGTTATCGATATGTTGAATAGCGAATAACCCGATACTAAGTTTAGTTAATTGCAGAAAATCCCGGGAGTCTTCCCGGGATTTTTTGCAGCGAATTCAGCGTTATAACCCACGTTGGACCACCATTCAATTTAAGTCATTACATCGAAAGCAATGTGAAGCCTTTTATATTTCCAACACAAACCAGAACCGGATATGGGCTATATCATTCAGGTCAACGTATTTATGTTAAGACAAATTAGCAGGATTATAAATTACGATAGTGTTCCATTTCCCCACTCCATTTAAAACAACTAAATTGTCAGCCGGTTTCTCCCAAAAGGGATATTATCCTTTTAGCATCCCTGTCATTCACCTGATGATTGGGGACAATTTCTTTAGAGTAACAGAATAATGGGATCATTTTTTAAACGGGTTATACAAAAGATCTGGAAGTTGCTCCTTCCCTTTTTGCGGGTGCTAAGGGGGAAATACCGTCGGTATGTGCTGGTGCCGT
>DATGCB010000403.1:0-2463 GCA_035312365.1 Eudoraea sp.
TGTCCGAAATTCCCCTTAAAAGAATCTTTTACGGCGTATCGGACACTCAACAAACTGTCTTTAAAGACAAATCTATTATTGTGGTTCACCCCTAAATCAAAACCGGCAAACTTAGGGACCCAATTGTCCATATCAGATCCGTCGAACAGGGAGATCCAGACTTCTTTATCCGGATCTTCGGCTGCAGGGCTGCACGCATCCATTATTAATAAGGCGATCAAAAGCAGGGGCGCGCACCACAGGGTAATTCGCTTCAAAAAGAAATAGTTCATAGGAGGAGGTCTTCTGCCATTATTGCAAAAAGATACGCATTTTAAGCGGACTATTAAAAATCCTTCGCTCACCAAAACATCTAAAATTTTTCCTGAGATTTCTTCCGCAAAAAGAAAGGGTGGAAAACAGGGCGGGTCAACCAGATATAAACCCAGGTTTTCCATTGTTTTATTTAAGTTGACCTTCCCATCCTATGGTCGAAATATGGATGTCCATGCAACCACAGCTAGTATATCTGTTCCCATTCGCAGTGGTATCCGGGCTGAGGGCCCAGGAAGCAGCCTTTTTCGGGCCACAATTCATACATGCCTTCACGGGTGAAAAATTCCACGCCGCAGGAGGGAGCCACTTGGAAGGGGTGTTCTGGAAACACCTGAGACTGAGTTGTACGGCACTTCAGGCTCCCACAGGTCCTGATCAGTGCTATTTTTACACGGCTGGCGGACGGGCCCTGGGGGTCTATCGTATCCAAAAAGCCTTTGAGGGACCCAGTTGCCCTGATCTGGCAATTCCCACGGGGCTGTTTCGTTTTATACTCCCGGAAAGAATGGCCTGCCGGACACCACCATGCAGCCTGCAGGGGGGACATTTAGTTCCCTGTCTCTTTTTACGGAATCCCTTCAGGACTCAATTTACCAATGAATGATACTTAAAAAAATATGTTAAATACTGATAAATAAATAGATATATTAAAATATATAAATAATAAGTTTAATAGGATACTCTATATTGAACAGATCGGTCATCGGGGCGCAATAAGGGTGGGTACTACCATCGTAAGCGAATTTTATTTAGTTTTACGGGACTCATTGAAAATTTCACGGACTCGCCTGGGTCCGTTGCCCATGGAATTGACAGTTTGTATTATAGATGATGACCTGGTTTCGCAATTTGCGACCAGGTACAGCATTGAACAATCCAAGAAGCAATGTACGATCCTTACCTGCGATGACGCTGCAGAGGGCCTGGATACCCTGAACCACATGTTGCAGGGAGATAGCGAAGTTCCCGACATAGTGTTGCTCGACCTTATCATGCAGGGCATGGATGGGTGGGAATTTTTAGAGAAGTTTAAAGGGATTGCCAACTGGCCCAAAAAGACGAGAGTTTACATACTCTCTGCCTTTACAAATTCCAGGGACCGGGCCAGGGCGCGGGAACATCCGCTTATTGAAGGGTATTTTAATAAGCCATTGACCAAAAATGATGTCGACAAAATTTTCGGGGCAAATCTCGATTGAACCAACCGGGGGTTTGATGATAAACTATGCCCTCAGGCAGTATGGGGCAGTATCACTTCTATTAAATCTGTTCCTCCTTAAATTTGGCAGACGCCTATTTCCGAATAATGTTCTTTCAACGCCAGCCGATCGCTAATTTTGACTACATTTAGCAAAAATAACCAACTAAAAATAATCAATATGAAATTTGTCTATTCAATTTTAAGTGCGGCCTTATTTTTTGTCGGATGTCAGCCACAAGCAGACAATTCGGCACAAATGGCCTTCGAAAAGAATTCGGAAACTGTGTTGGCTAATCTGCAGGGGTTCCAGAATGAAAACCTTGATTACTCTCAATACGCTGAAGATTTTGTAATGAGGGACACCGGATTTGGGAGCAAGGATTCCCTTAGCCTTGACGAAATGATAGCCTTCGACAAGGAAATGCTGGAGGCGTATGATTTTAAAATACTCACGGATCCTATCGTATTATTGCCCGGTGTTAATCCGGATACACGGAAGCCCGACGGATCTGTACGGCACTATACCGATTGGGAAGTTACCTTACCCGCGACAGATAGTACTGAAGCGAGATCGGGTGTTATAAAATTATACGAATCATTTGACTTTAATGCTGAAGGAAAAATTACGTTTCAACAGGTTTATGGAGACTTTACAGGCATCATGATGCATTTGCATGGTGGCGGGGAAGAAGAGATGATGGCACCCGAAGAATAAGAGCATAAATAGCGCATAGTTAAACCCGGGATACTCCCCGGGTTTTTTAGTTTGTGGTGTCGGGATTTCTGTTGACAATGCCTGCCGCCAGACCAGGTAAATCCGCCGATCCGGATCAATGGGTGAAGTATCACAACATCTTATACATCCCCGGGCGATCGTTCGGCCGTTCACGATATCCGTATTTTTTATAAAAGGCTTTTACCCCGCTGGCAGCCATTAGTCCGATAAA
>DATGCB010000404.1:0-5408 GCA_035312365.1 Eudoraea sp.
GCGTAAAATTAAGCAATTCATAGAATAACCAATTAATATTAAAAATATTACAAAATACCCCCAGAAATTTGGGGGTGTTAATAATTATGTCGATTATTTTGACATTTACCCCCTAAAATGCTATGGTAGTACCTATAAATAATATATTTTTGACATTCTTTAAAACATAATTAATTCTCGGTATTATGAGCAAATCTAAATTAGAGTACATATGGTTGGATGGGTACAAACCTACCCAGAATATGAGAAGCAAAACAAAGATAGAGGAAGACTTCAGCGGAAAGTTGGAAGATTGCCCGATTTGGGCTTTTGATGGTAGTTCTACTAAGCAGGCGGAAGGAAATTCCTCGGATTGTTTATTAAAGCCTGTCGCCATTTTTCCTGATCCGGGAAGAAATAACGGCTATTTGGTAATGAACGAAGTTTTGAACGCGGATGGTTCACCACATGAAAGCAATCACAGGGCTGAAATTGATGATGACGACGGCGATTTTTGGTTTGGTTTTGAACAGGAGTATTTTATTATGGACACGCATACTCAACTACCTTTGGGATTCCCGGTTGGCGGGTATCCCGGTCCACAGGGAATGTATTATTGTTCTGTAGGTGGTAAAAATACACACGGCAGGGATTTTGTGGATGAACACGCTGATTTATGCCTTGAAGCAGGAATAAATTTTGAAGGAATAAATCAGGAGGTTGCCAGTGGCCAATGGGAATTTCAGATTTTTGCCAAAGGCGCTAAAAATGCCGGCGACCAGGTATGGGTGGCGCGATATCTGCTGGACCGGCTAACAGAGCAGTACGGCTATTATATCGAATACCATCCCAAGCCGGTCAAAGGAGACTGGAATGGCTCCGGAATGCATGCTAACTTCTCTAACTCTACGCTCAGGACCTGTGGCTCGAAAGAAGTTTATGAACAAATTTGCGAAGCTTTCAGACCGGTAGCCAAGGAACATATCGCAGTATATGGTGAATTTAACGACCAGCGATTAACCGGACTCCATGAAACCGCTTCCATCAATGACTTTACTTATGGGGTATCCGACAGGGGTGCTTCTATACGAATTCCAATCGGAACTGTTGAAAAAGGATGGAAAGGATGGTTGGAAGACAGAAGGCCCGCTTCTAACGGAGATCCTTATAAGATTGCCGGAAGAATTGTCAAGACAGTCAAATCGGCCAATATAACCGTCGATGCAGCTACAAATTAATTGTTGAATCAAATATGAATTGAAACGCCTCTGAAATCCGGAGGCGTTTTTTTATTCCTTTGGCTTTTGTAGCGGGGTGTTCATCCAATATTCCTTAAAATTGTCCGGCTTCGCGATAGGCTGATCCTTAAATATGGGGTGATCCCTCTTCATATAGAGGGTATCAAGCGGCAGGCTTACCCTCGTTTTGGTCTCCTGTACAAAATATTCCCTGAATTGCTGATATTCTTCATATCTCGGCTCATTGATAACATTGCCCTCGACATCCCTGATCTTTTCGAACTGGAAATCCAACAGATCCTTAACATCCAGTTTCTTTCTGACTGTAATATCGATTTCATGCATCATTTCATATAATTCCTTTTCCGTACCATCCGCGTAGAGTTCAACATACTCATCATGTGTTTCAATCCTTTTAAATTTTATTCTTTGCCCCTTAAATTTAAAATCATAATTTTTCTTTTCAACGGCAAAAGCACCACTGACGAAATTATTGAACTGAACAATAAAACAACGTTTGGGCAGATCAACCAAAACCTCTTCCACGACAAATAAGGGAGGCCTGATGAGTTGGAACGAATTGTGGAAGGAAATATAATTCAGAAACATCTTATTGTTTTTCTTTTTATATTCTGTCAGTACCTCAAAAATGAGTTCCTTTTCGCTATTGTTCCTGTTTGTCTCCCCGGATATTTTCCGTTTTAAATTATCATACAGGGCATATTCCATTTGATAGATTGCAAAATCCTTTTTAGAAATATAAAGTGTGCCATTGGCATGGAAACCCTTAATGCGTTTTTCAAATTCTATTTGGTAGAGAAGTTCATCCTCATAATAAGAATCCTCCGCTTTTGAAAACGAATGGTTATTTAATAAATCACTTTCCAGTTTGTTAACAAAGTCATATGAATCAACATTGTAATTCCTTAAGGCATCATGTACTCTTAGAATGGCAAATTCATTACCCCCGTAATTATACAGATATGCTCTGGCTATTACCTTACTCCAATTCTCGTAATTATATTGTTTATCGGCCTCTACATCCCTATCAAAATCCATATTTGGCCTGTACTCATAAATGCGAACTCTTGTGGAAGTCTGGTCCCGTTCCTTAAATCCCTGGTCAAAGACCTCGAGAATGGCCTCGTTAAGATTCAGGTAATCCGCTTCCTTGAGCTGATAGTCCCGATAGTATCCCACTGTAGAAAACGGATGTACCGGGTAGTTCGATGGTATGGCCCGGATGGCCCGCCTGACAATCGCCCTTGCAGACAGCGATCTTTTCTTTTTTGCGGTAACCACAGCTTCCTTCAACAACAGTGTTCCGGGCCTTAGTCGAATAATATTAATGTGCTCCGGTGAAAGACCGCTGAGCCGAAATATCTGTCGCTCATAACCCATACAGGAAATAAGTAAGGTATCCCCTAACTCTTCAAACCTTTTGGGAACCCTGAATCCTCCATCCTGATTGGAAATGACCCCTAAAGCCCGGCCCTTAACCCTTATGGTTGCAAATGGTACGGGTTCACCGTTCTGGGCATCATACAGTCGCCCTCTGATAAATTCAGACTCCTGGGAAAAAAGCGCAGTCGTTACAAGCAGAAAAATGATGGTACACCCTAAAATTTTGGCAGGTATCATACCAGGTTGGTGTTAACTAATGGTTTTATAAACAAATAGCGCATAGAATGCCACAAGAATTATGCCGTCTCTCCATCCCAAACGCAATCCTTTTGGAAAAAAAACCAGGGGAAGTATAAGAAATGAAATCCCCAGCATCCAGAAAATATCATTGGTCAGCAAACCCTGATCTACCACTTTTATTGGCGTGATCATAGCGGTGATCCCAAGGACCGCCATAAGGTTAAAAATATTGGAGCCAATTAAATTACCTACAGATATGGCCTTTTCCTTTTTGATCATTGCAATGATGGAAGCCGCCAATTCGGGGATGCTCGTTCCAACCGATATTACGGTAATACCAATGATACGTTCACTGATACCATAGGCGGTGGCCATGCCTACCGCCCCTTTTACAAGTAGCTCGGATCCTCCCCAGAGGGCCGCAGTGCCCAGTCCAAGAAACAACACAGCGCTGTGTAAAGGTAGTTGAACAAATTCTTCCCCGGGTTCTTCCACCACTGCAGCTTTTTGAAAGCGAAGCAGGTACACCAGGAATATAAACAGGAAGGCAAACATAACCCCCCCTTCATATCGTTGCAATTCCTGGTCAAAATAAATAAAGCCAAAAAAGATAAGGGATGCCACCATCATTACGGGCCAGTCTGTAGAGTAAAAGCTGGGACGTACATCAATGTTCCCAAGGAGTATCGTAAGACCCAGGACCAATCCGAGATTCGCGATATTGGATCCGATGACATTCCCCAGTGCCAGGTCCGGAAATCCATCGATGGCGGCATTGATGCTTACGATAAGTTCGGGGGCGGATGTGGCAAAGGAAACCACCGTCATCCCGATGACGATCTTTGAAATATTGAGTCGCAGTGAAAGGGCCACGGCCGATTTTAATAGCCAATTACCGCCCAGAATAAGAATTGCCAGCCCAAGTGCGGTAAAAAGTAGATTCTGCATTCTCAGTAATTTGGGCAAATATAATCTAAGATTTCAGTTTACACCAGATGCATTCTGAAATGGACAAAATATAACTATAAAAATAGTTAATTAACTATAAAAACAGTTGTATAACTAAAAAATTAGTAATAAGTTTGGTCAAATCTAGAACCCGTCATGCATAAATTGACTAATAAGGAAGAAGAAATAATGATGATCCTCTGGAAAGCGGGCAAGGCTTTCGTCAAGGACATTCTGGCAGAATTCAGTGGAGGAAAGCCACATTACAACACCCTTTCAACCATTGTGAGGAACCTTGAAGAAAAAGGCTATGTTTCCCATGAAGTTTTTGGGAACACGCACCGATACTTTCCACTGGTCACCAAGGAAGCGTATAGAAAAAGATTTATCAATGCCACCATTGCCGACTACTATGACAATTCCTATAAAAGCCTGGTTTCCCTCTTTGCCAGGGAGGAAAAAATTTCTGTGAAAGAGCTCAAAGAGATTATTGCCCTTATCGAAAAGAATAAATAAATGGACGCATTCCCGGAATACATACTAAAAGCATCCTGTATTTTATTAATCTTCTTATTGATCTATGAGTTGTTCCTGAAAAAAGATACTTTTTTCGAAGCAAACCGTCACTATCTCCTTTCGGGACTTACAGCCGCTTTTATTCTCCCTTTGGTAACCATTACAAAATATATTGAAGTACAACCACTGGCCCCCGAAGATGCAGGGAGTATTCAACTGACCGCTGCACTCCGTGCAACTGATCACGGTTTTAACTGGACGTATCTCATATACATCATTTATATTATTGGCCTTGCGTTTTTCTGCTTAAGATTTTTAGTGCAGTTATTATCCCTGAAGGGACTGATAAAGGAGCAGGGACGAAAACGGGAAGGCGGATACATCTTTGTTGAAACGAAAAAAAATATAGCCCCATTTTCCTTTTTCCACTATATCTTTTATAACCCGGACCTGTACAATGCCACAGAACTTGAGGCGATCCTTTGTCACGAAAAGGCGCATAGTTCGCAGTGGCACTCAATAGATGTATTGCTGGCACATTTGGCCTGTACCTTCCTGTGGATGAACCCCCTGGCCTGGTGGTACAAAAAGAGCATAAAACAGAATCTCGAATTTCTGGCAGATGCGATCGCCGCCAGGGAAATTTCTTCCATCAGGGCATATCAATACACGATGTTGAGAGTATCCGGCATATCATTATGCACACACATCACAAATACTTTTTATAATTCATTAATCAAAAAACGAATCGTCATGCTACACAAATCAAAATCAGGCACCAACAAATTGCTTAAATTCTTTCTGGTCATCCCGTTATTGATCCTGTTTGTTTTTGTTTTCAATGTGGAGACCAAAGCAAGTACCACTCCCGATGGTGAACCAAATGCACTCCCCGGACAGGAAATGTCCACAAGTGATAAAAAAGCCTATCTGGTTACCAAAGAAATGACAGACGAAGAAATCGCATCTCTCGGCCGGAAGATTAAAAATGAAGGCGGGGATCTTCTTGTGAAAAAAGTAAAGCGCAACGGTGCAGGAATCATCACTTCCATAAAAATAACCTACAAATCGGAGCACGGCGAG
>DATGCB010000405.1:0-2282 GCA_035312365.1 Eudoraea sp.
ATGAGATCACAATAAAAAATTATAAGATCATTTCCCATGCAAGGGATACCACCTATTTAGATACTACACTTACTATTGAAAAGGAATACAGCTACAACTACCTGCGGCGGGATGATTTTGAATTAATGCCTTTTTCCAATGTAGGCCAGCCCTACAATGCCCTGGGGGTTACCCTGGAGAGAACTACCTATTATCCGGGTATCGGGGCTAGGGCTAAGCACTTCAATTACCTTGAAATAGCCGATATCGATTACTATAACGTGCCGACTCCTATGACCGATCTTTTTTTTAAAACCACTTTTGAGCAGGGTCAGCTTTTAGATGCCATGCTTACTTTCAATACTTCCAGAAGGTTAAATTTTTCCATAGCCTATAAGGGATTCAGATCATTGGGGAAATATCAGATCAGCCAGGCTGAATCCGGAAACTTCAGGACCACGGCCAATTATACCACCCGGGACGGCAGATATAACCTTCGGGCACATATTGCCGCACAGGATATTCTGGCCGAGGAAAACGGGGGGCTGCTGGACGCCGCCCTTCAATTTGAGTCTGAGGACCCGGAGTTCCAGGACCGCTCCAGGATCGATGTGATTTTCGCAGATGCCGACAATAAAATATTGGGGAAACGGTATTACTTTGAACATCAGTATGCATTGCTGCAAAAGCCGGGGAACCTTAACGGAATTAGTTCAAAAGCATTGTCGCTGGGACACGTATTCAGTTATGAAACAAAATACTACCAGTTTATGCAAAACTCGCAGAACGATTATTTTGGAGATGTTTTCCTGGATCCTGTAAATGACAAGGCCACGCTGAAAACCCTGTTTAATGAATTCAATATGACCGTTTCCAGCCCTTTGTTGGGTACGCTAAAAGGCTTTGCCCGGCTCTACAACTATGATTATTTTTTCAATAGTATTCTCATTTCGGATACAGGCCGGATCGAGAACCGGTTAAAGGGGGAAGAGGTGACCATTGGCGCTGCCTATGACAAGCAGCTCGGTAATTTTCACCTCAGTGGAAATGGAGGGTATACGGTGTCCGGGGACCTAAGTGGAAATATCCTTGATGCCACGGCGAGCTATGTGATAAATGATAAGCACACTGTTGGGGCATCGATTCATTCTTCATCGCGGATGCCCGATCTCAATATGTTATTGTACCAATCGGATTACGTAAACTTCAATTGGCAAAACACGGCAACTTTTGAAAATGAAAGTGTAAGTAGTTTAAAGTTTCACCTCGAATCCCAATTATGGGGAAACCTGACTGCTGGATATACGACGGTCGACAATTATTCCTATTTTACTTCCGACGCCACTCAGGAACAAATTGATGCCGGGGAGGAAAATGCATCTGTTAAACCCAGGCAGGAGGGAAATAGTATTGATTATATAAAGGTGAAGTACAACAAGGAGTTCAGGCTGGGAAAATGGGCGCTGAACAATACGGTGATGTATCAGGAAGTAAGCCAATCGGCCAAGGTTCTGAATCTTCCCCAACTGGTCACGCGAAATACGCTGTATTTCTCAAGCGATGTTTTTAAGAAGGCCATGTATATACAAACAGGGGTTACTTTTAAGTATTTTACAAAATACTACATGAATGCTTATAGTCCTTTGCTGGGGGAGTTCTACATTCAGGACCGTCAGGAATTTGGCGGTTTTCCCATGTTGGATTTTTTTATAAATGCCAAGGTCCGTCAAACGAGAATTTATTTAAAGGCAGAACACTTTAACTCCTCCTTCACCGGTAATACCTTTTATGCCTCCCCGAATTATCCCTACAGGGATTTTGTGATCCGTTTTGGCCTGGTCTGGAATTTCTTCTCTTAGTGAAACTGCATTTAAATAAGCGATAGCGCAATTTAAATGCTAAGTTGAACTAATCCCGCCCTTTGGCGGGATCTCATGACCTGGGCTCGGAAAATTGTACTGCATTTAAATAAGCGATAGCGTATTTTAATTGCTAAGTTGAACTAATCCCGCCCTTTGGCGGGGTACGTCCCGGATGGCAGGTTGCACTTAATCCATGACCCTAAGGAAGAACTGATAATTGCTTCGCCCTTTGTTTTTAATGAATTTCATTTTTTTTTGAAGCGCCACATTATTTTTTTTTGAATTTAGGTTGTGCAGCCAAAAAAAGTCCTCTATATTTGCACCCGCTTTGGGAGGCATGTGAATGTTTTTCCGGGCGTTATTTTTTGAATATTTGTTAAATGGGGGTCATTTATGGCCTTTATTTCAGGGTAGTTCATTGACATATTGGCAGACAGCGTT
>DATGCB010000406.1:0-27776 GCA_035312365.1 Eudoraea sp.
AAGAACATGGCGATAGCACCCATTTTACGTTTAACGTCCTTCATGAATCTGAAGAATATTGCAGGCAACAGGAAAAAATGGGCTTTTATAATGGCTGGGGTTCTACCTTTGAAAGGCTTGAAAATTATCTGGAAACCCGTACCGTATAAGGGAATTTGCTCCCTATGTGCACAAAGGCCAAAAGCGGGTTCTCCGGATGTTACAGGGTAATCTGGCAGGCGTTGAATACGCTAAAAGAAGGCAGGGACGGCGTCCGGGGAGCGAAAAAGAATCCACGAAAATTCCTTTATTATTTGTAACTTTAAGGTTTATAACTATTTATAAACCAACCAAATGTATTGATTATGAATAAAAAACTCATGAGTCTTATCGCTATTGTCCTTGTGGTTGTGGTGGCATGTAAAGAGGCCGCTCCCGCAGAGCAAAGCGCTGCTGTTGAACAAAGTGCTTCTCCTGATTATGCTGCCTTTGATAAAAAAATTGCCGTCATCCGCTCCTTTTTTAAAGCCCATTGTGATGAGGACCTGGAAGCCCAGCGCTCCCTCCTATCAGATACGCTTGAATGGAGCCCGCCAAATTATAATGGCAACGAATGGCTCGGCAAGGAAGATTTTCTGGCAGCCCTGAAAGGCTATCATGACGATTTTGAAAACATTAAATACGCTGAGGGTATCGTAATGCCCGATTCCACAGCAAACGGGTATTGGTCTGGTTCTGTCTTCCCGGAAGCAAATGCGAGTATTGACCCGGATGTGATCCGCGTATATGGCACCTGGACCGCTACGCATTCGGCAAGCGGGAAAGAGGTCGGTGTTAAATTCTTTAGCCTGTCATCGGTCAACGAAGATGGAAAGATCGTTCAAGCCTCCGATTATTTTGATGTTAATGGCCTTGCGGCCCAAATAGCGGCGCAGGAATAATTTATGAACTATTTAGAGAAAAGGTGGTCCTGGCATCAGGCCATCTTTTTTCATCCCGTGGCCATGCCTGCGATCCTTCCGGGATAATAACGAGCAATATGAAGTGATGCTCCGGGGTTCACTTCCTGTTTGCGCCATTGCGCAGGTGAATGGCCTTCTATTTCATAGATTCCACCGGTGGCAGATCAGGGTTTACAATTCAACATGATGAACATTTTAAGACAAATTTTTATGTTTGGTATGATCAGTTTAACCGTTAACGGGCAGGATCCCATGTTGTGCGTTGGCCACCACTGGACAGAAGACGAAGCCAGCCAAATGATGGAAAAATTCTCATCTGAATGGAATGATCTCCCTTCCTGGGAAAAAAGGGCCAAAAAAATAAGGCAGGGTATTATTGAGGGAATGCAATGGAACAAAATGCCCGAAATTTCAGGGAACTTTAATCCCATTATCCACAGTACCCGGCAAATGGACGGGTATATTGTAGAAAATATTGCCATAGAGAGTTTTCCGGGATTCTATATAACCGGAAACCTGTACCGGCCCGCAATAAAACAGGAAAAATACGCGGCCATCCTGTGTCCGCACGGGCATATAGAGGATAAGCGCTTCACGGATTATATCCAATACCGGAGTGCTGTTCTTGCAAGAATGGGAGCAGTTGTATTTGCCTATGATATGGTGGGTTATGGGGAAAGTAAGCAGGTGGATCATAAAATGCCGGTCGCCCTGTTGCTCCAGACCTTCAATAGCAGAAGGGTGCTCGAATATTTGCTGTCCAGGCCGGATGTTGACCCCGAACGTGTTGGCATGACCGGTGGTTCTGGTGGCGGTACCCAAACCTTTATGCTTACCGCCATCGACGACCGTATTAGGGTTTCAGTCCCCACCGTTCAGGTATCCGCCCACTTTTTCGGAGGCTGTGTTTGTGAGAGTGGAATGCCCGTTCACAAAAGTAGGGAGCACCAGACAAATAATGTTGAAATCGCTGCGCTTGCTGCGCCCAGGCCCCTTTTGTTAATTTCGAACGGGGGCGACTGGACCAGGAATACGCCCCGTGTTGAGTATCCTTACATCCAAAAGGTCTATGCTTTGTATAATGCCGGCCATAAGGCGGAGAATGTGCATTTACCCCTGGAAAAACATGATTACGGCTACTCCAAACGCTCGGCCGCCTATAATTTCCTCGGGCATCACCTCGGGCTGAATTTTAATACACCTTATGAAGATGGTTATAAGGAAGACTTTGTCACCATTCTTCCACCGGAGGAATTAAAAGTTTTCAATAAGAATAACCCCAGGCCCGGCAATCTGTTGCAAGGGAATGAGGCCGTCATCAAATATCTCAAAATCGATGTCAGGCAATAACCGATCAGGATGGCTCACCGGTCATATATTATATTACTTTGTCCCGGGAGTACCTTCTAATGTTTGGTGTCTGGCCGTAAATGCATGCGTAAATCGAATGACAACACTCCCCTCGCGTGCGCCTGGTTTTTATGATTTAAAATACGAAGCAGCATTGTCACCGAATCCTGAATCCCGAAAATGGCACGATCATTTTTAATTTTTACAAATAAAAGGAGGTTGACAAGAACAACTATGAATTTCTATTGTATCAAAAATTAACCGTGCCCGGATGATGCAGGAGCGATGGATCTTCTGAAACACCCCCGGCCCGGCCATGCAATTAGTCATAAGGGGGGCCGGATGAGCCTCATATAACAAATACTCTATAATGGGCAGCGACCATTCAAATTGTAAGGACTTTTATAACCCGGACGAGGAAAGGGGCAGAGCAAACCTTGTAAAGTCATTTTTGGAACAGTCCCTGCTGCAGAATATTCCTGATAATCTTGCCATAGCTAATAAGCTGGCCGTTGAATCAGGGGTAAGAGGCTATGCCCCTTTTGAAAAAGTATATGTGCAGGATGACTTTGGGATCAACCATTTATTTTTTGTCCTGTTAGGTGCCTGCAATATTTACATCAATGATAATTTGGTTTCGGAGATCAAAGCTGGCGAATGTTTCGGCGAGTTTCCAATCCTGGATTCAAGGGTGAAATATTCTGTCTCTGTCTATTCAAATACCGAAAGTTGCATTGCAAAGGTGGCTGAAAATGTATTGGTTGAACTCTCAGAAGCACATTCTAATATATGGTTCAATATGGCTAAAATGCTGGCCGGAAGACTAAGATCAACCAGCGACAAGGCATATGCCAGGAAGCCCAATACGATCCCGAAAATATTTATCGGAAGTTCAACAAAGGCATTGGAAATAGCCTATACCGTCCAAAATCTATTAAAGGGGGACTTTGATCCCGTGGTCTGGAATCAAGGTCCGTTTAAAATTCTGGGAAGGTCCTATTTGGAGTGTTTGGAAATTGTGGTAAACGAATTTGATTTTGGTGTTTTTCTGTTTAATGACGATGACGATGTCACCATCGGGGATCAACGGAAAAAGATTACAAGGGATAATGTAATATTTGAACTCGGATTGTTTATAGGGAGGTTAACGCGAAAAAGAGCATATCTTGTTTATCCCAAAAATTTAAACATCCAGATTTTATCTGATTTTGACGGAATAACCAAAGGTTCCTATGACCCCACTTTAGATCTTAGGACGGCGCTCATGCCTGTTTGCAATCAAATCAGGGCATCCATTAAATCAGCAAACATCGAACCAATCCGTATCCCATAGGGGATATGGGCCTGAGGCTGTGAGGGATCCATTTTAGGACATCCGGGACAGGTGTTTATATGCCAGACGGTCCACCAAACCGCTGCTGTTGATTTCACAATACGTTCCCCGAATGGAGAAATTAAAATATTATCTGTAACCCAAAAACAAATTTGAAATGCCTTCTTACTCAATTTTCTGGAAGTATCTTGTAAAAGATCAGCAAAATGATTCCTTTGAGTCTGTCTACGGCCAAAGGGGGGCCTGGAATTCACTATTTCGCCAATCTGCCGCCTACAAGGGATCCTGTTTGCATAGGAGTGCAGATGACACCAACGTGTATCTGCTGATCGACACCTGGACAGATAGAGCGTCTTACGAAGCGTTCAAATCACAAAACAGGAAATCCTATGAAAGCTTAAGCACCCAATGTGAAACAACCTATAAATCCGAGGAACTCCTTGGGACATTTAATGCCATTGACTAGACCGGCAGGCACAACCCTCCTAATACATCCTTACCCGGTTTCGGGGTTTGGTTTAAACAACGTTCCATCAAAACTTATAATGGATTTGAGGAAGAGGATGAAAGGACACCAAAATTCAGGAAAAAATAAGCAGTTTTGAGCGATCGATACGGACAAAAAGGTGTTAAAATTTAGGTACGCTTGTTTGGCGTACAATTAATATGTAAATTTAACGTTAAATAATTGTAAATTATGTGTAAATAATTAATTGGGATCCTCTTAGAAATCACGCAAATGAAAGCAGGCAGTAAAATAAGAATTAACCGAATTGACATTTTGGACCGGATCTGGGCAGGCATAAAGGGATATGCCAAAAGATGTAAAAGGGAATATTACAAAATTTTAAGTTTGTAGATCATCCCTTGAATTTTAAAGGCAAATACACCAGCATTTTGGTTTCAAAAAAGGCTTCTTCAAAAAGATCGCCCAGTGGAAATAATTGTGCCGTCGTATAATTCTTAAGCTCTTCCGTTAAATGCCCTCCCTTCAAATACAATATCCCATTTTTTAACGGGTGGACCGATTTTTTTTTAATTCGCCCTTTCACCCAATGCACAAAGGTTGGCATGGCTGCCACTGCCCTGCTCACAATAAAATCAAATTGCCCTTCCAGTCCTTCAACCCGGGCATGCCGGGTGGTAACGTTTTTCAATTCCAGGCCCGAAATAACTTCATTCACTACCTTTATTTTTTTTCCGATGGCATCTACCAGTGTAAATCTGGTTTCGGGGAACAGGATGGCCAGCGGCAGGCCGGGAAATCCTCCACCGGTACCTACATCAAGAACTGAGGCGTTGGGTCTGAATGTTATGATCTTTGCGATCCCCAGGGAAGGAAGCACATGCCGCAGGTACAATTCATCGATATCCTTTCTTGAAACCACATTTATTTTTTGGTTCCAATCCTTGTACAGATGTTCCAATTTATTAAATTGCTCCTGCTGCTGCTCAGATAAATTGGGAAAATATTTGAATATTATATCGGACTGCATGTGTACCTTTGTATTTTCGCAAAAATACCACTTTCGTATTTGAGTATTAAAAAGCCAGATATTGCGTTATATTTATAGCGCACTTAGATAAAACATCCCTTCTATGGATACATCCAATATAAGATTCTCCAGAATAGATTCTGCACAGTTCTTCAGAACGCTTAACAAAAGGGTCAATAATTATTTTAAAGAGAATAAAATTAAAAAGACCGGAAACTGGAAGTTGTATCTAAAAACAGCGGTCATGTTTACCCTTTTTCTGGCCCCTTATTTTTTGATTTTAACACTCAACCTTCCCAATTGGGCTAACTTGCTATTGACCATCATAATGGGTGTTGGGATGGCCGGGGTAGGTATGAATGTGATGCACGACGGAAATCACGGCTCCTATTCCAATAAAAAATGGGTGAACAAACTCATGGGAGGCACCATCTACATTCTTGCCGGCAATGTATACAACTGGCAGGTTCAGCACAATGTTTTGCACCATACCTACACCAATATTCACAATCATGATGAAGACCTTGAAGCGGGAAGGGTGCTGCGATTTTCCGAACATGCCAAATGGCACAGATTCCATAAGTTTCAACATTTTTACTCCCTCATCCTGTATGGTCTGCTCACCTTTAATTGGGCGATTACAACCGATTTTATGCAAATGTACCGCTATACCAAGCGTAAATTGTCCTATGGAAAATTCCCCAATCCCTTTGTAAACTGGAGTGTGCTGGTTGCCACAAAATTAATCTACGTGGCTATTTGGATCGTGGTTCCGATGATTCTCCTGGATATTGCCTGGTGGAAAATTTTGTTGGGATTTTTTGTCATGCATTATGTAGCCGGCGTCATTTTAAGTGTCGTATTCCAGCTGGCGCATGTAGTTCATGAGGCCGAAACCCCACTGCCCGAAAAGGATGGCTCCATGAAAAATACCTGGGCGATCCATCAACTGGCCACCACCGTGAATTTTGGCACCAAAAATAAGGTCGTTAACTGGTTTACTGGAGGGTTGAACCATCAGGTGGAGCACCATATGTTTCCCAATATCAGCCATATTCATTACACAAAAATCTCTAAAATTGTGAAACAAACGGCAAAGGAGTTTAATTTGCCCTATAATGAATACAGAACTACCAGAAAAGCCATAATTTCGCACTTCAAACATTTAAAAGAACTGGGTAAAAAGCCTGTTTGGCAATATCAGTAGATTTTGAGCATCATATTGAGGAACCATCGAAAATTAAGACTGACTATGAATCACATGGGGCGACAGATTACTGACTCCCGAACGGGGTGGTACTTTTTGACACTCCCATGAATCCTCCCTTATTACAATAAGAACAAATCTTCTGCTGCCAAAAGTTGCCCGTGTAAAAGCGCACCATCAGTACATTTTATATATCAAACAACATCATTGATCAATGAATAACCAGCTATCGGATCGAATCAACAAAATGTCCACCTCGGCAACACTGGCCATGGCCGCAAAAGCCCGGGAATTAAGAAGTGAAGGAAAAGATATCATTGGGTTGAGTTTGGGGGAGCCCGATTTTAACATTCCGGATTTTGTCAAGGAAGCAGCCAAGCAGGCAGTGGATGATAACTACAGCAGCTATACTCCCGTGGACGGCTATGGGGAACTGAAACAAGCCATTGCCAACAAATTCAAAAGGGACAACAACCTGGACTACGCATTAAACCAGATTGTAGTTTCCACCGGCGCAAAACAGTGCCTGGCAAATATCGCGATGGTAATGTTGAACCAGGGCGATGAGGTGATCCTGCCCGCACCGTTTTGGGTAAGCTATAGCGATATCGTCAAACTGGCCGAAGGAGTTCCCGTTGAGGTACCTACCACCATAGAAAACGATTTCAAAATGACGCCTTCGCAACTGGAAGAAGCCATTACCCCGAGGACCAAAATGATGTGGTTTAGTTCGCCCTGTAACCCAAGTGGGTCTGTTTATGGCAGGGCTGAACTTGAGGGACTGGCAGCTGTTCTCAGAAAACACCCAAACATTTTTGTGGTTTCCGATGAAATTTATGAGCATATAAATTTTGCCGGGGACCATGTAAGCATCGCCGGGATTGACGGGATGTACGAACAGACCATTACGGTGAACGGGGTGTCTAAGGCATTTGCGATGACCGGCTGGCGGATAGGTTATATGGGTGGTGCCGCGTGGATCGCCAAAGCATGTACCAAATTTCAGGGGCAAATGACCAGCGGTGCCAATGCTATTGCACAGCGGGCGACCATAACAGCGCTTGAAGCCCCCGTGGGTAAAATACAATTTATGATCGATGAATTCCATAAACGCCGCGACCTTGTCCTGGAGCTACTGGGAGAACTAGAAGGGTTTCAACTCAATGTCCCGGAAGGCGCCTTTTATGTATTCCCGAATATTTCGAGCTTTTTTGGCCAGAAACTGAAAGGTAAAACCATAAGCAATGCCTCGGATTTTTCCATGTACCTGCTGGAACATGCGAATGTAGCGACCGTTACAGGGGAAGCCTTTGGAAACCCGGATTGCATCAGGATCTCCTATGCCGCCTCAGAAAATGAGCTCAGGGAAGCAATAAAGAGAATAAAAGCGGTATTGGAATAGATCCCCTGGAATGTTAATGAAATGAACCGGCCTATGTCCTTTTCCAGAAGTAAGGACTAAATAAGATCAGAACCGTAAATAGTTCCAGCCGGCCGGCAAGCATTAAAAACCCGCACCACCATTTACCGACATCGGGCAGGGCATTAAAATTACTGACCGGGCTAAGACTGCCGAAGGCAGGGCCCACATTTCCCAGGGAGGACGCTGCACCTCCGACAGCAGATACAAAATCCAATCCCATAAAACTCAGGGCCAGGGCTCCTATAATAAACAGCAGCATATACAATACAAAAAATCCGATAATATTATAGACGATATATTCTGAAACCATTTTGTTATTGAAGCGTACCGGAATGACAGCACTGGGATGCAGCGTTCTTTTAAATTCGAGCAAACCGTTCTTAATGATCATCACGTGCCGCATAACTTTAATACCGCCAGCTGTGGAACCGGCCGAGCCCCCCATAAACATAAGTCCGAAAAAAAATACGGTTAAAAAGGGGGTCCAACTGGTGAAATCCGCCGATACAAAACCCGTGGTAGTCACTACGGCAATGACCTGGAAGAGTCCGTGCCTGAAGGCACTCTCCCCTTCTCCGAAGACCATGGGGTGATAGTCGGAAACAGGGACGTTGGCTTGTGCATAGATCACCAGGGCAGTGAGGATGCTAAACAATAAAATAAGGGTGCCGTAGATCCTAAACTCCTCGTCTTTCAGGACTTTCCAAACCTTTCCCTTAAAGGCAAAATAACTTAGTACAAAATTACTTCCTGCCAAAAACATAAAAAGGATGACTATATATTGTATTAAAGGTTGATCATTCCAATAGGCAAGACTTGCATTCTTCGTGGAAAAACCGCCTGTTGACAGTGTGGCCAGCGAATGATTGATCGCATCAAAAAAGGACATCCCCGCCAGGTTCAATAAAATAGTTTCAGCCACGGTATACCCAAAATAGATAAACCATAGCCTTTTTGCGGTATCCGTAATCCTCGGATGTAATTTATAGGCATTTGGGCCAGGGGCCTCCGCTGCGAACAACTGCATTCCCCCGATTCCCAGTAAAGGAAGGATGGCAATTGCCAGCACTATGATCCCCATGCCTCCTATCCAATGGGTAAGGCTTCTCCAAAAAAGAATCCCTTCAGGAATGGCTTCAATATCATCCAGGATGGAAGCACCGGTGGTCGTATATCCCGACATGGTTTCAAAAAAAGCATTGGTGATCCCCGGGATGGCTCCTGAAAAGACATAAGGCAATACCCCGGAGGCCGCCATCACAAGCCATCCGAAAGTGACGATGACATACCCTTCTTTCCGCTGTACTTCTTTTCGGTGGCCCCTGGTGTTGAACATAAACAGCACCCCAAGAAACAAGGTGGTTAATGCGGCAATCGTAATATTCAAGGTTACCCCATCGTCATAAATTCCACTCACAACTGCCGCCAAAAGCATAAATGCACCGTTACAGAGCAACAGTAACCCCATGAGGTGGAAAATTATTTTGATATTAAAACCCATACTACAGAAACAACTTTTCGATCCTCGCGATGGAACGCGGGAGGCAGCAGACCACCACACGGTCGCCCTGCGTAATTCTGAAAGCTCCCAGTGCAATAATCCCTTTACCTTCCCTGATCACCCCGCCAATAATAGCGGTCCTGGGAAAATCGAGTTCTTTTATCAATTTACCATTTACCCTGGATGTTGGTTTTACGATAAATTCCAGAATTTCGGCGTTCAGGTTGTTCAGTCGGGTCAGGGCCACTACTTCTCCCCTTCTGACATATCTGAAGATATTATTTGCCGCCAGCAGCTTTTTATTGATCAGGGTATCCACGCCAATGGATTGAGAAAGCTGAAAATAGTCCATGTTTTCTACCAGGGCTATGGTTTTTTTTAGATTTCTGGACTTGGCGACCAGGCAGGACATAATGTTCGTTTCCGAGTTTCCCGTGACAGCGATAAAGGCATCCATGGATTCCAGGCTTTCTTCTTCAAGGAGCTCAACATTTCTGCAATCCCCGTTGATTACCAGGATACTCGGTAAACTATCGGCGATTTCCAATGCTTTGGCCTTGTCCTTTTCAATAAGCTTTACGTTAAACTTGTTGTCACACAAGTCCCTGGCGGTTTTAAATCCCACTTTGCTGCCACCGAGGATCATGACATTCCGGATCTCTTCCTTTTTTTTACCCGTGAGCTTATACAGTTCATCCATCCCTTTCCTATCAGTTACAAAATATACCTGGTCTTCCTCCTTAAAGACGGTGTCCCCTCTTGGAATTACGGTAAACTGAGTACCCTTCCGCTGCAGCGCAATAGGCATAAAATGAAATCCCGGAAATATTTGAGCCGCCTCCTTCACCATTTTCCCGACAAAAGGCGCCGACCTTGGAAGGGAGAGCCCTACCATGATCAGTAACCCATCCTCAAACTCATAGGTGTCATTAAAAGCAGATTGGTTGAGCAGCAGTTTTATCTCAACGGCCGCCAGTTCTTCCGGGGAGATTAGCTCATCTATCCCCAGTTGCTTAAAGTTGATGGTATCCTTATGATCTACAAACTCAGTGTTTGATATTCTGGCAATCGTTCTTTTACATCCCAACTGCTTGGCAAGCATACATAAGGTAATATTGGTTGTTTCGGAGGACGTTACCCCGATAACCAGGTCTGAGTTGGCTACCTGTGCCTCTCCGAGAACTGAGATGGAGGTGGCATCCCCCTTTAATACCCTTATATCTAAATGGCTGTCGGCGTATGCTAAACTCTCTTTGTGAGTATCTATCAGCGTAATGTCCTGGGATTCATAGGACAGTAACTTGGCCAAATGGAAGCCTACTTCCCCGGCGCCGGCAATAATAATCTTCATTGATGGGTCATATTAATATACATTCGCCTAATTGTTACATCCAGGCAGCTACCACTTTCTAAGGCCTTAAAGCCATTACAACGCATAGGTAAGTTTTGCAAAGTGTGCGGCAGCAAAATTACGGAAATAAATTTTGTATGTACCCAATTATTACGGCGATCTGTTTGCTTGCCGAGGATATTCCATGGATACCCGTCGCAAGTGGTATTATGCTATCTTTGCGCCATGGCCAAAAAAGTGATCCCCTATAAGAATTCCGAACTGGGCAAGAAAGAACAGCTTAGGCAGATGTTCGACACCATTTCAGGCAAATATGACGGACTCAACCGCATTATTTCCTTTGGAATCGACGTTAAATGGAGAAAACGCGTGGTGCGTATCCTTCAGGCTAAAAAGCCGGTCAGCATTCTCGATATAGCCACGGGGACCGGGGATCTGGCGATCCACCTGAAAGATACCGGTGCTGCCAAAATCATTGGTCTGGATATTTCTCCCGGAATGCTCCAGGTCGGGAGAAAAAAAGTGGCGGACAGGAAACTGCAGGACACGATCAACATGGTTTTGGGAGATAGCGAAGACCTGCAATTTCCGGACCGGCATTTTGATGCTGTTACCGTAGCGTTCGGGGTGCGAAATTTTGAAAACCTGGAAAAAGGCCTTTCCGAAATTTACAGGGTACTTAAACCAGAGGGAACGCTGGTCATCCTGGAAACCTCGGTGCCCTCGAGAACACCTTACAGACAAGGATACAGAATTTATACCAGGTATATTCTACCGTTAATTGGCAAACTCTTCTCAAAAGATCGCTCTGCCTACACCTATTTGAGCGAATCGGCCGCAGTTTTTCCCTATGGCGAGGATTTCAACAATATTTTAGGAAAAATCGGGTTTATAGCTATGGAGAACAGGCCCCAAACATTTGGGGTGGCATCTATATATGTGGCTACAAAATAAAAGAATGAAAAAAGGATTTTTTCTGTTGGCAGGAGTATTCCTGCTTTTTGGTTATAGCTTAAAGGCACAATTTAATGAAAAGCCCATTATTAATCTTGAAAATGAAGATAAGGCTTTCTTAAACTGGGGCTACTACCTGGGGTTTAATCAGTACGATTTTAAGTTCGAATACGAAAACGACCTGGAAGACATTCTGGTTAAAAAGTCGCTGGGCTTTAACGTGGGCCTTATCGGCGAAATGAGGATCAATGAATTCCTGGACCTTCGTTTTGAACCAGGATTGTTTTACACTCAGCGAACTCTGGGTTTTCCTGGATTTGTGGAAGAAAATGAGGCCATCAGAGAGGTTAAATCAACCTATATCAATTTCCCGCTCCTTTTAAAGGTAAGTACCAAAAGATTTGGGAATTGGAAACCTTATATCATAGGAGGCGGTGCCATTGTCCTCAATCTTGGCAGTAATGAAGACGCATTGGATGATAATAGCAGTGGTACATTCAGAATGAAACACAACGTCTATAATTACGAATTGGGTTTTGGTATTGATTTCTACACCGAATACTTTAAATTTTCACCCTCCATCCGCGGTGTTTTTGCCTTTTCCGATGAAGTGGTGCGCGACAATGACCCCAACAGTCCCTGGACGGGTAATATTGACGCTATGCGTACGCGTGGTATTTTTGTAAACTTTACCTTTGAGTAACCCCGTATTTGTCCTTTCCGGACAACCTGCCTGCACCTGTTCTGGAATTTAATTTTTAGCCGGTTTCTGAAGTCCTTCTGATCTCGTTCAATAAAATGGCAGTTGCCATGGCGACATTCAAACTTTCGGTGGTTTTAGCCCCGAACTGAGGAATGCCGATTTTTTTCGTAAGTAAGGCCTCCACCTCCTTTGATACCCCAATGGCTTCATTTCCCATGACCAAAATACCCGCCTCGGGAAGTGGTTCTTCATAAACGTTCTGGCCTTCCATGAATGCCCCAAAAATCCCGTGTGTCGATTCCTTAAGGACGCGGAGCAGTTCGGCATAGTTGATATTTACCCGGGCTATGGAACCCATGGTAGCCTGAAATACCTTGGCATTATAACAATCTACCGTATCCCTGGAACAAACCAATTGTGTTATCCCAAACCAATCACAAAGCCGGATGATCGTCCCCAGATTGCCGGGGTCTTTTACCCCGTCCAGTACCACCACCCAATTCGTTAGATCTATTCTTGCAGGAGGCGGTATGTGAAAGACTCCCAATACCCTGTTTGGACTCTTCAAGCTGCTCATCCTGCGAAGTTCGGAAGGGGTAATTTGGTTCCATTCAACAGCTGATCCCTCTAAAAGTTCAGGGTGTGTTGTATAGATGGATTCCGACCTGAAATGAGACCCCAAAAGCTCCTCAACCGTCTTTATTCCTTCGGCTACAAACATTTGATGTTGTGTTCGGTACTTTTTTTGCTGTAAGCTTTTTATAAATTTTATTTGACTTTTAACAACCATTCAAATAATGTATTTTTGGCTTCTATGAAGACCCTCGGGCGTTATAAAAAAACTACTGCTAAAATAGGTTTATTATTGCTAGCCGTCGCAATTACCTCATGTAACGCACTTAAAAGGGTCGAAGAGGATGAACTTTTGCTTTCAAAAAATAATATTTATGCCAACGGGCAAAAAGTGGTTGATGAGGATATCCAAAGCCTGATTGTACAGGAACCCAATAGCACGCTGCTTGGATACCCCCTGCGGTTAAATTTGTACAATTTGGCAAAAAAAGATCCGGATTCTTCCTATCAGGCTTGGCTGCATAAAAAAGCAAAGAGAGAGCAACGCTGGGCAGGCGTATTATCTCAAAAACAGGTGAACCGCCTGGGGGAGTCCTTTTTGGTAAAAGGGTATAGCGAATGGTTAAAGAGTATAGGCGAACCCCCGGTGATTATCGACACTTCCAAAACGCGCAAGTCCCTCCAGCGCCTGAATGCTTATTATGGCAGCAAGGGATATTTTAACAACAAGACCACGTTTGAAATTGACCCGACAAAAAGGAAACAGCGAGCCGAGATCCACTATATGGTGAGCCTTGGGAAACCGTATATCATCGATTCCATTTCGAATAAGATTGCCTCCAGGGCCATTGATTCCCTGTATGCCTTGTACGAGAAGCATTCCCTTATTAAACAGGACAAACAATTTGACCTGAGTGATTTTAACAATGAAAGGGAGCGCCTCACGGTTTTGTTCAGAAATTCCGGCATACATAATTTTCAGGAAAGTTCCATAACCTATGATATATTACGGGATTCCACCCTGCGGGGCGATGATAAGAAAATGAACGTTGAATTAAATATCGAAAATCTCCGCATGCGCGGTGACAGTACCCTGACTACTTCAGAATACAAAGTACATCGTTTTGAAAAGATCAACATCTTTGCAGATTACAGTTTTAACGACGATATACAAAACCTGCAATCGGTGGATTACGGCAATTACACGATCTATTACAAAGACAAATTACGCTATAAACCCAAAGCACTCACTGATGCCATTTTCCTTGAAAAGGACAGTGTTTACAGGGATATAGACAGATTGCGTACCTACCGTCAAATCAGCAATTTAAATACGTTCAAGTATCCCAATATTGAACTGATAGAGGACAGTACACAGACGAAACTAATTTCCAATATCTATCTGGCGCCGCGGCCTAAATATTCCCTGGGGCTCGATTTTGATATTAGCCATTCTAACATTCAACGCCTTGGAATAGGCTTTAGCAGTTCCCTTGTGGCAAGGAATGTTTTTGGGGGAGCGGAGACCCTTAGCTTATCTGCGGGGGGGACTTTCGGGCTCTTAAGCGACGACTCCCTGCCCGAAGATTTCTTTTCAGAAATTGGGGGAGATATCAACCTCAGCTTTCCCAGGATATGGTTTCCCTTTGTCAATACAAAAAAGATCATCCCGTATTTTATGCTTCCAAAGACCAGGGTTTCCGCGGGTACGAGTTTCCAGAAGAATATAGGGCTGGACAAACAGACCTTCAATACCGTACTTGGCTACAATTGGTCCCCTTCAGACTTTAGAAAGAACACGATGGAATTGTTGAATATTCAATTTGTACGGAATGTGAACCCGGACCGTTTCTTTAACGTATATGGCAGTTCATACAGGACGTTAGACAACTTTGCCGATTCCTTCGAAGATGATGCCACCCTTACCGCTTTTTACGAGCCTACAAACGATGTTGATGACCCTTTGAGGCTGACCATTCCTGAGGGTACCACCGGTTTTACCCAGGCCATAGTGAGCGGGACTGTCCCATCAAGTACAGTGGTGTTCAGGGACGTTAGCAGGATTGAGGAACGCAGACAGCGGCTCACGGAAAACAACCTCATCTTTGCCAGTAACTATTCCTTTACAAAAAATAACAGATCAAGCATCAATGATAACAGTTTTTATCAATTCCGTCTGAAGGTGGAAAGTGCGGGCAACCTGTTATCCGGTTTGTCCTATATTATACCCTTTAATGAAAATGACGAGGAGGATCTGCTGGTTTTTGGGGTACCCTATTCTCAATATATCAAAACCGAATTCGATTTTATCAGACATTGGGGGATTTCCCGAACGGATGTCCTGGCATTCAGAAGTTTCTTCGGTATTGCTATCCCCTATGGAAATTCAAATAGTATCCCCTTTACCCGTAGTTACTTTGCGGGCGGTTCTAACGATAACCGGGCCTGGAATCCATATTCCCTGGGGCCGGGCAAAACCCAAAACATCAATGATTTTAACGAAGCCAACTTAAAAATTGCCTTTAACCTGGAGTACCGTTTTCCAATCGTTGGTGATATAAAGGGAGCCCTCTTTGCGGATGTTGGCAATATCTGGAACGTCTGGGACAGCGAAGATGACCCGGACGCTATTTTTAGTGGTCTTGACTCCCTCCAGGATCTTGCTTTGGGAACCGGCCTGGGGCTGCGTTACGATTTTACGTACTTCGTTTTCCGGGTCGATTTTGGCTTTAAAACCTACAACCCTGCCGAGGAACCTTCCAAAAGATGGTTCAGGGACTATAATTTTGCCAATGGCGAGCTTCAAATTGGAATTAATTATCCTTTTTAAGCTAACTAATTTTATTACTTTTGCGCCAATTCAGGAATACAAACTTAAAGATGAAATAACTATGTCCCACAATATTAAACCTGGGGTTGCCACGGGTGATGAAGTCCAGCAAATATTTAATTATGCGAAGGAAAAAGGATTTGCGCTCCCGGCGGTGAACGTTATTGGTTCCAGTACCATTAATGGCGTTTTAGAAACCGCAGCAAGCCTGAATTCTCCGGTAATCATTCAATTTTCGAACGGGGGATCCCAATTCAATGCAGGGAAGGGCCTGTCTAATGAAAATCAACAGGCTGCCATCCTGGGTGCCGTAGCCGGAGCTAAACACATCCACCAGTTGGCAGAAGCCTATGGGGCCACTGTCATTCTTCATACAGATCATTGCGCTAAAAAATTGTTGCCCTGGATTGACGGGCTTTTAGATGCCAGTGAGACGCACTTCGCTGAAACCGGCAAGTCACTTTTCAGTTCGCACATGATCGATCTGTCCGAAGAACCCATTGAGGAAAATATCGCCATATGCAAGGAATATCTCGCCAGAATGAGTAAGATGAACATGACCCTGGAGATAGAATTGGGTATTACCGGAGGGGAAGAGGACGGAGTGGACAACACAGATGTGGACGATTCCAAATTATATACCCAACCAGAAGAGGTGGCCTATGCCTATGAAGAATTGTCCAAGGTAAGTCACAGGTTTACCGTTGCCGCTGCTTTCGGGAATGTACATGGTGTTTATAAACCGGGGAATGTTAAACTTACCCCAAAAATCCTGAAGAATTCCCAGGAATACGTCACTGCGAACTATGGGGTGGAGCACAATCATATAGATTTTGTCTTTCACGGGGGTTCCGGATCAACGGTGGAAGAAATTCGGGAAGCCATTGGTTACGGGGTTATTAAAATGAATATAGATACCGATCTGCAGTATGCTTTTTTGGAAGGCGTACGGGATTACATTCAAAACAAAAAAGACTATCTACAGTCTCAGATTGGCAATCCTGAAGGGGAGGATCAGCCTAACAAAAAAAATTATGATCCGAGGGTTTGGCTGCGCGAAGGTGAAAAAACTTTTGTAGCCCGGTTAAAGAAAGCTTTTGAAGATCTTAATAATGTTAATACCTTGTAAGCCGTTTGGAAAATGTAACTGAAGATAAAATTGAGCCTATGTCGTTGTGGTTTAAAAGAAAGGAAAAAGGGATACAGACCTCTACCGAGCAGAAGAAGGACACGCCCAAAGGACTTTGGTATAAATCCCCGACGGGTAAGATCGTTGAGTCCGAGGAACTGGCTCAGAACTTTTATGTAAGCCCGGAAGATGACTATCATGTACGTATTGGTAGTAAAGAATATTTTGAAATCCTTTTCGATAACAATAAGTTCAGGGAATTAGACACAAAACTTACCTCAAAAGATCCGTTGCGGTTTGTTGATACCAAAAAATATTCGGATCGATTAAAGGCGGCTCAAAAGAAAACCGGTTTAAAGGATGCCGTCAGAACTGCGGTTGGTAAGTCCTTGGGGAAAGACCTTGTAGTGGCCTGTATGGATTTCAGTTTTATCGGGGGTTCCATGGGTAGCGTAGTGGGCGAAAAGATCGCCCGTGCCATTAATCATTCCATAAAGCACAAGATCCCATTCCTTATGATCTCTAAATCGGGCGGTGCCAGGATGATGGAGGCAGCCCTTTCCCTAATGCAACTGGCAAAGACCTCTGCAAAACTCGCCCAGCTTGCGGAACTTAATGTTCCCTATATATCTCTTTGTACGGATCCCACGACCGGGGGTACTACAGCTTCCTATGCCATGTTAGGTGACATTAATGTTTCAGAGCCTGGTGCACTCATTGGTTTTGCAGGACCGCGGGTGGTAAAGGAAGCGACCGGAAAAGAACTTCCTGAAGGATTTCAGACCGCGGAATTTGTCCTGGAACATGGGTTCCTGGATTTTATTACGCACCGCAGGGATCTTAAAAAGAACATAAACCTGTATATCGACCTTATCGAGAATAAGCCCATCCGATCATAAATTTTTTCTAATGCGACTTCAGGTACCGATCTTTGCATGCTCCCTGGTACTATTTCTTCTTTGTTGTTCCGCCAGGTCGGGAAAGGCAGCCGATAAAAATCAAATGATGGCCGATTCGCCTTCACCCGTTTCAGTTACCTCCGTATTGGTCTCAGGACCGGAACATGAATATACCTTCAGCGTTACCATTAAAAGTACAGATACGGGATGTGAACAGTATGCGGATTGGTGGGAGGTCCTGGACACGGAGGGCAACCTCATTTACCGAAGGGTCCTGGCCCACAGCCACGTTAATGAACAGCCATTTACAAGGTCCGGTGGCAAGGTTGCCATTTCAGGTGACCGGCAGGTTTATGTCAGAGGTCATATGAACAACTCAGGTTATGGTTCCGCGGTTATCAAGGGGTCTGTAAACACGGGATTTTCACCGGATAGCCTGGACATCAGCTTTGCCGGGGACCTGGAACATTCGGAACCATTGCCGGAGGACTGCGCCTTCTAATCCTGCGGTAAAAAGATCTCCCGTATCCCGTATTCTATATAAACCACGACGTTTATAGGAGCGCTTGGATTTTCAGTTGAAAAACCTTCGCAAAAAGATTACTTCCGTTGTCCCATCAGCATACGTAAGCACTCCTTTGGCGTCACAACTGCCATCTCCGAAATCCAGGCGAACGGTAGAATCGTTTCTCGATATTTCCAGAATACCACTGACGATAAATCTACAGGCCATTTCCCTTCGTAAAGGGGTGACCGTTTCCTTCGTAAATACATTCCCGGGCTTCCCGGTAAATGTACCCTTTCCCGAGATCAGGAAAACATTGTCTCCCCGGAAACCGCTGCCATATCCTTCTATCCATTCCCGTTTCCTGGTTCCACCGAAACTTGCGGTGGTCCCGTCGGGCCAGATCGCACTAAAACCGGCGATGGCATCTGCCTGCGGATTTCCGTTGGCATTGGAACGCATTCTTTCTACAGAAGCACTCCCCTCTACGGCCACTTCATTAAACGTAAAATTTTGCAACTCCAGGCTTAAGGTTTTGGAAGCCATATCCATATCCTTCAGATAGCTCAAATAAATAATCCCGCTAAGTATATGGCCATTCGGGAGTTCACAGCCATCACCAAAATCAATGGTTTTTTCCTTGCTGGTACCGGTAACCACAGTGGTAATGGCAACACAGTCAGGCAAATAATCAGAATTGTAAAATCCTTTCGAAGTAGTGGTTATTTCATCGGTGGCATAAACATCCTCTGCAATGGTCAGGATCTCCCCGGAGATAAGTTCAGATTCATCGCTTGCCTTTAGCCCGGCGGTATCAAAGGTTTCTTCCTGCACTATTTCCGGAGATTCCTCCTCCTTGCCGCAGGAAACGATGGCCAAGGCTGCCGCCAGCAACAAAACGGCGAGGTTCAATCTTTTAACTTGCTCTTTCATAATAACATTTTTTTAACGTTTACTACCCTAGGACCGTGGTCGGTGTAAAAGGTTTAAAGCATCTGCAAAAAAAGAAATTGGCAACCCTTCATTCTAAAAATATTATTATCTTTGCGCCCTGGTCGAAAACCGATCAAATACATAAAAATCATTAAACTTAATATTGGAATGTATTTAACAAATGAAATAAAGGCCGAAATATTTAAGAAGCACGGCGGCTCCGAAAAGAACACAGGTTCCACCGAGGGGCAAATTGCATTATTTACACACCGGATCAATCATCTTAGCGGACATCTCAAAAACAATCAAAAAGATTACAACACGGAGCGGTCTCTGGTACGTTTGGTGGGTAAACGCAGGAGCCTTTTGGATTACCTGAAGAAAAAGAACATTGAAAAATACCGGGAACTCATCAAGGAACTGAATATTAGAAAATAACAATATAGAGGGAAGCACTGCTTCCCTTTTTACTATGCCGGACCCGATCCGGAATGTTTCATAACCCAATTGCAAAATCCCTGAATCCTTTCGTTTTTGGTAACAGGGTAAAATACAAAAAGCTTACACATAGTTTTTCATTGGTCAACACACACAACAACACAACCCTGACCGTTCGGTAAGACGGTAGACCATTGTTTAACAAATCCGCCAAAGGGTGGATCCTAATTAAAATTTATGATTCCAAAAACATTTAAAGAGATCATTGACCTCGGTGACGGTAGGGAAATTTCTATCGAAACCGGAAAACTGGCAAAACAGGCCCATGGCTCTGTGGTCGTTCAGTCAGGGAAATGCATGCTGTTATGTACAGTTGTTTCCAATTACAAACCAAGTGATGTCGATTTTTTACCCCTCACCGTCGACTATCGTGAAAAATTTGCGGCTTCCGGTCGTTATCCGGGCGGATTCTTTAAAAGGGAAGCCAGGCCCAGTGACGGGGAAGTTTTGACCATGCGACTGGTAGACCGTGTCTTGCGTCCGCTATTTCCAAAGGATTATCACTATGAAACTCAGGTCATGATCCAGTTAATGTCGCATGACGATGAAGTTATGCCGGATGCAATGGCAGGTTTGGCGGCATCAGCTGCCATTCAGCTTTCAGATTTTCCATTTGAGTGCGCCATTTCGGAATGTCGTGTCGGGCGTGTTGATGGAAAATTCATTATTAATCCAACCAGGGCTCAATTGGGCGATTCCGATATTGACATGGTGATAGGTGCCTCTGCCGATTCAGTGATGATGGTGGAAGGTGAAATGGGAGAAATTTCAGAGGAGGAAATGGTGGAGGCCATTAAATTTGCCCACGATGCCATAAAGCTTCAGGTGGAAGCCCAGATGAAACTGGCCGAAGCGGTAGGAAGAAAAGAAGTTCGTGAGTATGAAGGGGTGGCCGAAGACGAAGAGTTGGCAACAAAAGTACACGATCTTACCTATGATAAGGTATATGCGGTAGCAAAAGCAGGTTCTGCCAAGCAGGAAAGAAGCGCTGCCTTTGATGCCATTAAGGAAGAGGTCACCTCAGAGTTTCCGGAAGAAGATCTGGAGGAATTGGGAGACATGGTCTCAAAATATTTCTATAAGGCTGAAAAAGCCGCTGTACGGGATCTTACCTTAAACGAAGGAATTCGGTTGGATGGCAGAAAAACGGATGAGATCAGACCAATATGGTGTGAGGTGGATTATCTGCCTTCCACGCATGGTTCTGCCATTTTTACCCGTGGGGAAACCCAGGCACTGGCCACCGTAACTTTGGGGACCTCCAGAGAAGCCAATCAAATTGATATGCCCTCCTATGAAGGTGAGGAAACGTTTTATCTGCACTATAACTTCCCCCCTTTCTCAACAGGAGAGGCAAGGCCCATTCGGGGGACTTCAAGAAGGGAGGTAGGCCATGGCAATTTAGCGCAACGCGCCCTAAAGCGAATGGTGCCTGAGGATTGCCCTTATACGGTAAGAGTGGTTTCAGAAGTTCTGGAAAGTAATGGTTCTTCCTCCATGGCAACGGTTTGTTCCGGTACCATGGCCCTTATGGATGCAGGCGTTCAATTAAAGAAGCCGGTGTCAGGGATCGCCATGGGATTGATCAGTGACCCGGATTCTGGTAAATATGCCGTATTATCCGATATTCTCGGGGATGAAGATCACCTGGGCGATATGGACTTTAAAGTTACCGGAACCGCAGACGGCATTACCGCCTGTCAGATGGACATTAAGGTAAAGGGACTCTCCTACGAGATATTGGTGAAAGCCCTGAAGCAAGCCAGGGAAGGCAGGTTGCATATCCTCGGGAAACTCACCGACGCGATAGCAGCTCCTAATCCCGATGTGAAACCGCATGCGCCTAAGATGGTAACCAGAATCATCCCTAATGAATTTATCGGGGCGTTGATAGGACCAGGTGGAAAAGTCATCCAGGAACTGCAGAAAACTACCAAAACCACTATTGTCATCAATGAAGATCCCGTTACCGAAGAAGGTATCGTTGAAATTCTGGGCACATCCCAGGAGGGAATCGATGCCGTTCTGGCAAAGATAGACTCACTGATGTTCAAACCTGAGGTTGGCAGTGTATATGAGGTAAGAGTGATCAAAATGCTCGATTTTGGAGCTGTGGTTGAATATCAGGAAGCCCCTGGCAATGAAGTGCTGCTTCATGTATCCGAACTGGCATGGGAACGCACCGAAAAAGTGTCTGATGTTGTGAATATGGGAGATGTCTTTGACGTCAAATACATCGGTATAGACCCGAGGACCAGAAAGGATAAGGTTTCGCGCAAAGCGCTGTTACCCAAACCAGAAGGTTTCAGGGAAAGACCCCCACGGAATGACCGTGATCGCAGCAGAAATGACCGTGATCGCAGCAGAAATGACCGAAACAGGGACCGGAATCCCAGAAGAGACTAACTAAATTTTAAATAAATGTTATAAAAACCCCTGTTTTACAGGGGTTTTTTCATGCATTTTAACCTAAAAACCAAAAATTAGTACCCTATTTGTAACATTTGTAGCTTTTTTACGTATAAGTATATGCAGTCTATGCACATTGAACTTAACAGAAAGATAACATTAGAATGAGACAACTTAAGATTACAAAACAGGTAACCAATAGGGAAACCGCATCGCTGGATAAGTACTTGCAGGAAATTGGCAAGGTAGATCTTATTACGGCCGATGAGGAAGTAGAATTGGCACAGCGGATCAAGGCGGGTGATCAGGCCGCCCTTGAGAAGTTGACAAAGGCCAATCTGCGGTTTGTGGTCTCCGTCGCCAAACAATACCAGAACCAGGGCCTTACCTTACCCGATTTGATCAATGAAGGTAATTTAGGATTGATAAAAGCTGCCCAGCGATTTGATGAGACCAGGGGATTTAAATTTATTTCCTATGCCGTTTGGTGGATCCGTCAGTCTATTCTACAGGCATTGGCAGAGCAATCGCGTATTGTGCGCTTGCCATTAAATAAAATTGGTTCCATCAATAAAATCAATAAAACCTTTGCCTTTCTCGAACAGGCCCACGAACGCGTACCCTCGGCAGAGGAAATTGCAAAGGAACTGGATATGACCGTGGAGGATGTGAAACAATCCCTGAAAAACTCTGGCAGGCATGTATCCATGGATGCTCCTTTAATCGATGGTGAAGACTCTAACCTGTACGATGTATTGCGAAGCGGAGAATCTCCCAACCCGGATAAGGATTTATTGCACGAATCGCTGAGGACCGAGATTGAAAGGGCGCTGGAAACACTGACCCCAAGGGAAGCCGACGTGATTCGATTGTACTTTGGTTTGGCCGGGCAACATTCCATGACCCTCGAAGAGATCGGGGAAACCTTTGATCTTACCAGGGAAAGGGTACGCCAGATTAAAGAGAAAGCGATCCGAAGATTAAAGCATACTTCCAGAAGCAAAATATTAAAAACATATCTGGGATAAACGGGTTACAAAAATTAACATGTTAAATAAACCATAAATTGGATTTATGGTATAAAAATTGTAACTTGTGGTACGTAACAACAGTTTATCATGACTGTTCGTTTTTTGATTGATGAATAAACTCCGGCTGATTACCGGAGTTTTTTCATTTTACCACGGGCAGGCCCCTGCCGCCGCACTTCCATTGCTGTGGATAACCCATTAATTTGCTGATAAACAAAGTCCTCCACCCCGGATAATCGCTAATATTAAAGGAAATATACAGGTTGTTGACAACAACAATAGAAACATTGGGTTTCTTCAGTCCCATTCATATGTCCAATTCCTTATATTTATGCAAATTACCATTTCCATGAAATTGTACAACATCCTAATTCCAGTATACGCGGTATTGTTCTGTTTACTAGGAACTTCCTGCAAGAACTCCCAAAACCAGGAGCTGGCAGAAAACAACGTCGAAATTAAATTTAATGTGCCTTCCGGATTTCAATTGGAGGAATTATATCACCCCAATAAAAATGGTCAGGGATCGTGGGTAGCCCTTGCTCAGGGACCTGACAATATTATGTATGCCTGTGACCAATACGGCAAGATCTATCGATTTAAAAACCCGGTGCCGGGTGATGTTTTAGAACATTCGGAAGTCGACAGCGTGGTCGTTGATATCGGAGAGGCGCATGGCCTGCTATGGGCATTTAACAGTTTGTATGTTGCTGTAAACAAGCGTTGGGATGATGAAATACCGGATTCGGAAGAAACGGGTAGTGGGATCTACAGACTCACGGATACCGACCAGGATGGGGAACTGGATCATAAGGAAATGCTGCTTAAACTCAGCGGGGCCGGGGAGCACGGCCCTCACAGTTTTGTTCCCGGCCCTGATGGAAAACAGCTTTACTTTATCGCAGGCAACCACACCCTGATCCCTGAAAACCTGAAGGCGCACAGCAGGCTACCGAATTCATGGGGAGAAGATAATTTATTCACTCCCTATCTCGATGCAAGGGGCCATGCGAATGACATCAAGGCTCCCGGAGGGTGGATCGCAAGGTTTGATCCCGACGGAAAAAATTGGGAGATCGTCTCGGCGGGATATAGGAATCCATTTGATCTCGCTTTCAACGACGATGGAGAATTGTTTGCCTACGACGCTGATATGGAATGGGATATTGGCATGCCCTGGTACCGGCCAACACGTATTTGCCACGTTACCAGCGGAAGCGAGTACGGCTGGCGAACCGGATCGGGCAAATGGCCGGAATATTATCCCGATAATCTTCCTGCGGTTCACAATCTTGAACAAGGTTCACCCACTGCCGTACTTAGTGCATCGGGGCTTAATTTCCCCCAAAAATATAGAAATGGGTTATTCGTAATGGACTGGAGTTTCGGCACTATCTATTTCGCAGACCTGCAACCCAAGGGAAGCAGTTATACCGCCACACGTGAAGAGTTTCTGTCCGGCACTCCCCTGCCCCTCACAGATATGATTGCAGGATCCGATGGTCATCTGTACTTTGCTACCGGTGGCAGGAGGCTGGATTCTCATCTCTACAGGCTTACCTATACAGGAACCGAAGAAAGCAGGGATGATGGCGGGCCCCGGGATAAAGCCGCCGACCTCCGAAGTATCAGGCATCGTCTGGAAGAATTTCACAATGGACAGCCCTCTGCAGAAGCTGTTGACCTGGCCTGGAATTACATCAGCCACGAAGATCGCTTTATTCGGTATGCCGCACGAATTGTGCTGGAGCATCAGCCTGTTGGGGATTGGCAGGGTCGCTTCTTTGCGGAAAAGGACGTCACAAAAATCATTGAAGCCGGAATAGCTCTTGCCCGATGCAGCAATAAAAGTGTACAGGGGAAAATCCTGGATAAACTCAACGAACTGAACCTGAAACAATTATCGGAAGATCAAACAGTAAATCTCCTGAGAAACTATTCCCTTCTTTTTATAAGGATGGGGGAACCCGATGCAAATCACCGGGTTAAAACAGCAAATAAACTCAATGTTTATTTCCCGCACACCAGTGACCGGATCAACCGGGAATTGGGGCAATTGCTATTGTACTTAAAAGCGGATGGCATTACCCCTGCGCTGGTTGCACTGCTGGAAAAACATACAAAGGAGAAAACGGTTACGGAAGGGGTTGAAATGCTTTCTGAAGAAGCCACCCTGCGCAGCGAACAATACGGGCCGCTGATCCGGGAAGTCATTGAAAAAATGCCCCCCAGTGAAGCAATTTATTACGGCATGCTCTTAAGCCATGCCAGGGAGGGGTGGACCAGGGAACTGAGGGAAAAGTATTTTTTATGGTATTACGATGTCCTGGGCGCTAAAGGGGGAATGAGCTTTAAGGCCTATATGGAAAACGTAAGGCAAAAAGCGATGAGTAATGTCCCGGAAGCGGAGAGGGCCCATTTTCAGGAAATATCGGGGTCTTATTCTCCGTCGACGGCAGTCGCTGATCTGCCACAGCCCATTGGGCCTGGCCGCAATTATTCCGGGGATGATATGGGTGATATCGTCCGGGGTGGCATTGAAAATTATGGCGGGACCATAGAAGATGGTGAGCGAGCCTATAAGGCGGCCATGTGTGTACTTTGCCACCGCATGCGGTCCGAGGGGGCGGCAACCGGACCCGACTTAACACAGGCCCACTCTAAATTCAGTACATATGACATGTTGTTTGCAATTTACAGCCCAAATGATGAAATTTCGGATCAATATGCCAATACCCTGTTTCACTTAAAAGATGGTAAAAAACTGGCCGGACGAATCTTGTCAGAGGAAGGGGACAGTATTTCCCTGGCACCCAACCCTTTTAACGAGGGCTATACCGTACAATTGGCCAAATCTGATGTGGAGAAGCGCGGACTTTCACCCATTTCCCCTATGCCGTCGGGCTTACTCAACCGCCTGAATGAAAAGGAAATTGCCGATCTCTTCGTATATTTAATTTCCGGTGGTAACCCCGAACATGAACTTTATACAGGGAAGGAAGGGGAGAACCAATAGTTTGAATTGAAGCGAAGAGCTGAATGGTCAAAGGATTCAATACCTACAATTATACAGCTACCCGGACCTGTAATTCAGGAGGCAGGTCCATCAAACAAAAATGCTCTATCGGAATAGTACGGTACAGGTAACTTGTGAGCGATATGGAAGAAAGTAAGGCTTATATACTTGGCACGGATGACGAAGAACTTTTCAGGTTGGGAATACAACATCAGGTTTGGTCGGAAGAAGCGCAAACAGGTTGGAGGTTAGCCCGGTTTAGGGCGGGTCAAACACTATTGGACCTGGGATGCGGACCAGGTTATTGTACCCGGGAACTTGCTTTTCTTACCGGAGAACAGGGGAAGGTTGTCGGTATCGATAAATCGGAAAGTTATATTGCGCATTTAAAACAGCTTGCCAGCCTGCAAAATCTCAACATTGAGGCTATTGCGGCAGATTTTGACGCTGTGGAATTAGAGCCCCTGAGCTTTGATGGTATGTATTGCAGATGGGCCCTGGCCTGGTTGCCTCATCCTGAAAAAATTTTGCAAAAGGTGTACCATGCCCTCCGGCCGGGGGGGAAAATGGTCATACAAGAATATTACGACTGGTCAACGCTCCAAACTGAACCACATATGGAAGCACTGGCCAAGGGTATAGGCATGGCCCTAAAAAGCTTTAAGGATTCTGATGCCGAAATAGATATTGGCCGGCTCCTTTCAGGGAATTTGAGTAAAATGGGTATGAAAATACTCGGGTTCAGGCCTATGATCAAAATTGCCACTCCTGAAAATGGAATCTGGCAATGGCCAAAAACCTTTTTTTACAGTTATTTTCCCAGGTTGGTCCCCCAAAAATACCTAAGTCCGATTGAAGTGGAAAGCGCCCTGAGGGATTTGGAGGCGCTGGAAAAAATCAAGGGTGCATCTATCTGTACACCGCTCATGGTGGAAATTATCGCCGAAAAGTAACTTCCTAACTATTAATATTCACTAACACCGCGGGTCTATTATGAATTCCGGACGGTTATTCGTACTAAATTCACTGGCTACTATTGCATTGACCTTAAACATTGTATAACACTATTTGTGCCGGGTACCACCCCCTCTGATGGGTCCCGGATACGGGCCTGTCGCTGCGCGTCCGTCAGGTCTCCGGGCTTACCCATTGGCCGGTGCAGGACCGTTGAAAATTATACCACGGCATTTCATTACTTTTGTAACATCCTTAACGAGAATTTCAAAAAATGAGCAAAATAAAAATTGCCCCATCGCTCCTGGCCGCTGACTTTGGTAATCTGCAGCATGACGTGGAAATGGTAAACCGCAGCCAGGCCGATTGGCACCATCTGGATATTATGGACGGTGTTTTTGTTCCTAATATTTCCTTTGGAATGCCCGTTGTAAGGGCCATAGCAAAGGCGGCAACGAAACCCCTGGATATACATTTGATGATTGTTGACCCGGGCAGGTATGTCGATACCTTTGCCAATCTGGGTGCAAGCAACTTAACAATACACTATGAGGCCTGCACCCACCTGCACAAGACCTTGCAGGCTATAAAAGCAGCAGGGATGAAGGCGGGTGTTGCGCTTAATCCTCATACCAATGTGAACCTCCTGGAAGATACCATTTCCGACATAGACCTGGTTTGCATGATGAGCGTCAACCCGGGTTTCGGTGGCCAGTCATTTATTGAAAATACATATGACA
>DATGCB010000407.1:0-9661 GCA_035312365.1 Eudoraea sp.
TAAATTTGATGGATGCATAACTTCTTTCCATTATTGCAGTGGCTGCCTAACTATAAAAAAAAGGATTTACCCGGGGATCTTCTTGCCGGGTTTACGGTAGCTATCGTATTAATTCCCCAGGGTATGGCGTATGCCATGATAGTTGGGGTGCCACCCGTTTATGGCCTCTACGCTTCCCTGATACCTATCCTCCTTTATGCTTTGTTGGGGACGTCCAGGCAGTTGGCGGTCGGCCCGGTTGCAATGGATTCCCTTTTGGTGGCAGCCGGATTAAGTGTCGTATCCATTTCAGGGGTGCAAAATTACATGGCGATGGTCATTTTGTTAGCCTTTCTGGTGGGGGTCATCCAATTACTGCTGGGGTTGTTACGCATGGGTTTCCTGGTTAACTTTTTATCAAAGCCGGTCATCAGCGGCTTTACGTCTGCGGCGGCGTTGATCATTATTTTTAGTCAGTTGAAGCATCTATTAGGGTTTGATATTGAAGGAAATAATAAGTTTCACGTGCTTATTTACAACGCCTTTCAACAATTGCCTGAAACAAATCCCTTCGATTTTGGCATGGGAGTCCTCGGGATAGCACTGATCCTTGGCTTAAAAAAGTTAAATAAAAAAATACCTGCTATCTTAATCGTAGTGGTCCTTGGTATTATTACCGCTTATTTTTTTCAATTGGATGCCAGGGGTCTTAACCTTGTTGGTTCCATTCCGAAAGGCCTCCCCTCATTACAGGTGCCCAGGATCGGCTTAGAAGAAATCGAAGCACTATGGCCCATGGCCCTGACGCTGTCACTCATAGGATACATGGAGGCTATTTCCATCGCCAGGGGAATTGAAGAAAAAAATAACGAAGATAACATAGATGCCAATCAGGAATTGGTGGCATTGGGAACATCGAACATTGCAGGTTCATTTTTTCAATCCTTTCCAATTTCCGCGAGTTTTTCCAGGTCTGCCATCAACAACGAAATGGGTGCCAGAACCAATTTATCAGGTCTGTTCACAGCCATATTGGTATTACTGACACTGCTGTTCTTAACTCCTTTGTTTTATTATTTGCCAAATACCATTTTGGCCAGCATTATCATGGTATCTGTATTGGGATTGATCGATTGGGAATATGCCAGAAGTCTGTTGCATTACCGAAAAGATGAATTTGTGGTGTTGCTGCTTACCTTCCTGATCACTTTATTTATCGGAATTACCACAGGTATCCTGATAGGAGTGCTGATTTCACTGTTATTGTTGGTGTACCGCACCTCTAAACCGCATTTCGCAGTTTTAGGGAATATCAGGGACACGGATTATTACAAAAATGTCGATCGTTTTCAGGGGGAAGTGGTCATCCGTGACGATTTACTTGTCGTACGATTCGATGCCCAACTTTATTTTGGAAATGCCAATTATTTTAAGAACACACTTTTTCGGTTGATTGATGAGAAGGGAGATGCGCTTCGTGGGGTGATCCTGAACGCTGAGGCGATAAATTACATAGATTCCAGCGCGGCTCAAATGTTGACCCAGGTCATCAAGAACATTCATGACCGAAATCTAAAGTTTTATATCGCCGGGGCCATTGGTCCAACCAGGGATATTATTTTCAGCAGTGGAATAATTTGGGAATTAGACAGGGAATTTCTCTTTGTTAAGATCGGGGAAGCAGTACGTTATTTTGATGACCCGGGGGTGATTTCTATTATGGGTTCCAAGGTGGCCTATCAGAACAGGGGAAAGCCTACATAAAATTGGGGAACCATTGGTACAAAAACTCTATTTTTGTAATACTCAAGCATAAGGAAAATGAATATTGAACAAATATATACGGGATGTCTGGCGCAGGGTGCTTATTATATTGAGAGCCAGGGTGAAGTTGCCATTATTGATCCCTTGCGGGAAGTGGACCCTTACCTCGAGCGGGCCAGGGCGGACAATGCCACGATAAAGTACATTTTTGAAACGCATTTCCATGCCGATTTTGTAAGCGGCCATGTGACTTTAGCCAGGGAAACAGGAGCCCCTATCATCTACGGCCCCAATGCAAATCCTTCTTTCGAAGCTACTATTGCCCATGACGGGCAGGAATTTAAACTGGGAGAATTTACAATCAAGGTATTGCATACGCCGGGGCATACCATGGAAAGTACAACCTATTTGTTAAGGGACAAAAGCGGCAAGGATCACGCGATATTTTCAGGAGACACTCTCTTTCTGGGAGATGTCGGAAGACCTGATCTTGCACAGAAAGCGGCCCATATGACCAAGGAGGACCTGGCCGGAATATTGTTCGACAGCCTTCGCGCTAAGATCATGCCTCTGTCAGATGACGTGATTGTTTATCCCGCCCATGGTGCGGGATCCGCTTGTGGCAAGAACATGATGAAAGAAACGGTGGATACCCTGGGTAACCAGAAAAAGACAAATTATGCCCTGAGGGCAGATATGACACGGAATGAATTTATTAAGGAAGTGACCGAGGGATTACTGCCCCCACCCAAATATTTTCCCCTGAATGTTCAGATGAACAGGGAGGGATACGAAGATATCGAAGATGTGCTCGAAAGGGGTACAACCGCCCTGTCTCCCGATGCTTTTGAGACAGCAGCCAATGATACCGGGGCAGTAATATTAGATGTCCGGAATGAAGAGGAGTTTATCAGCGGCCATATTCCGCGATCTATCTTTATTGGGTTGAATGGGGATTTTGCACCCTGGGTGGGTGCCCTCATTGCCGATGTAAAGCAACCGATATTGTTAATCACCCCTGAAGGCAGGGAGGAAGAGACGGTTACGCGCCTGTCCAGGGTTGGCTTCGATAATACCCTTGGGATTCTCAAAGGAGGTTTTGAAGCCTGGAAAAAGGCTGGTAAGGATGTAGACACTATTAAATCGTATCCGGCTGCAGACATCAGGGAACTTGCCGGGGAAACCAACATCCCCATATTCGATGTACGTAAGGCGAGCGAATATGCGGCAGAGCACCTGATCAGTGCCATTAATACCCCCCTGGGCTCACTTAATCAGCATTTGGCGGAATTTCCGGCGACGGACACCTTCTTTCTGCACTGTGCGGGAGGTTATCGCTCTGTAATGGCGGCCTCAATTTTAAAGAGCCGTGGCATCCATAATCTGGCTGATATTTCCGGCGGATTTACCGCCCTGAAAAATTCCGGTATGGAAATGACGGACTATGTCTGTCCTACGAACGGCTGATCCAATTTCCACGGGAGATATTGGGTCTTTACCGGGATTATCCCGTTTCCTGCCTTGTTAAAGAAAACACAAATAAATCTGGGTTCGTAGCGAATTTTTTCCTATATTTAATAGGAATAAGTTTACATAAGATGCTTATTTTGAGCAACCTCGACTGATAAATTACATTTGTTTTCAGGCTCAGGTTACCAGTTTCGTTCCAAAGCTTGAACCTACAAATGTACATTGAACACGGGCAATTTTAGATCCTCAAAGGGGGATTTGAACGCAACACAAGTGCTATGGATTTGCTTTGGCTCTACACCATATTTGTCATTTTCATTTTTATGATTTGGTTATGGTTTATCATAAGAATGTACAAAAAAATGAAAGAATGATAAGATGATTGTCATATCCACCTTATCATAGATGGGGTGATTACTGTGATCAGGATTTTATTTCTTCTGTATACACAGATAAAATCTGTGTGTAGAAGACACAATTTATCGGCATATCATCATCGCAAGGCGGTCGTCCCTGACACCAATTATCCTCAAATTAAATGGTCGCCGGCTTATTTCAGGATCCCAGTTCCTTTTCGGTAAATATAATCGCCGGGTGACACATGATCGGGATGTTTCCTCAGCTTCTTCTATTAGCTGCAATCACGATTTTCCAAGAATTACTTCCCGGTACATGGGATGATTAACCAACCCGCCATATTCAAGTTCTCCCATATTGATGCCAGGGTTGGGATTTCCCTCAATAACAACGGGCCCCGTAGGTGTTATGGCAATATCCCAGCCTGCAAGCCTGCAAGGGAAGTACCGGAGCAGCTCCACGCAAAGCGCCTTACATTCCTCAAAATATGGGACTTTGAAACCCTCGAAGCGAAATCCTGTGTCCGGGTGTTTCCAGATTTTTGTACCCCCAAATATCAAGGCCTTCATACCTGTTTCCATCAGAGTGCCGGACTCCTTATCAATGGCTACAAAAAAACCTCCGGCGGAAACGTTATCAAGCGGACTGCCCCCGACACCAAATCGCATTAAGATGCCTAAAAACTCAGGGTTATTGTCTTTATCCATATACGTTTCAACACGCATCGAATTAACGCTACCGGCATATATTTTGCTAATTTCCGGATGTTGTTCAATGCATGCCTGATGAATACAGGGCTGATCTAAAATGGTGTCACCAAGTTCCTTTAAGTTCTCATTGAGCGTACTTCGCTTCAGAAGATATGTTTCCTTGCCACCCGAACCATTAAGCGACTTCACAAAGACTTTTTCTTCACCGGTCTCTGAAAAGAGTTTTTCAAAATATTCACCCAATTCTGAAATTCCTGTAATTCGCTGAACTTTGTCCTGGTAAAAAAAATCCCTTTTTAAATTATATCCCAGCAATTTCGGCGCAGGTAGATTAAATTTCTCACAAATCATCGCAAATGTCAGTTTGTTATCCACAATGTGATAATATCCGGGAAGGTTTAACTTTTTGGAGGAGATGATCGTATTATACTCCTTATTGTCTAAATAATTCTTATAGGGTCCTGAATTTTTACGGTATAGAAATCTTCCAAAGTAGTGTTGCGGAAATCTTTTCTTTATCACCCAAAGTGTGATCACTTCCTTAAGGATCTTAAAATAACTTTTTTTATCCTTATCCTTAAGAACCACAGATATTCGGTATAATGTATCTTTTCTACTCATAGAGGTGTATTGATCGGCAGAGATAGAACGTTTATTTCCATAACTTTCTTATATTAAATTGAACGCATTCTTTATAACAGGGTTGAATCTTTCAAAAAATTCACAGAGCTGAGTTTTATAGGTCATCGGGGTACCCCGTATATTGATGCAGGGTGACCAAGCCGGTTTTTGGCGTCAGATGACCTCGGGAGTCAAAAGAATTTCCTTGTCTTTGTTTCTAATTAAATACGATTGAAGCAACCGCTTCGCATCGGGGGTATTTTGTTGGGGTTCTACAAAGGCCATGGCATCTTCAATTGAATCCAGTACGGTTTCCCTGGGAATAAATCCATAGCCGTAGTAATTTCCTTTGGTTATCAGAACAACAGCATCTTCATCCCGGTTGCGCCCTTTTTCTCTGATCAGGTAATCTTCCTTGTAATCCGTCATGGCGCTAACGGCTTTATTAACTTTCGCGTTGTATTGCTCCGGCGGTTCAGCCCCCCTGCATATGCCTTCACAACTCCGTAATTTGTAGTGTGAACAGCTGACCACCTGCTCCTGGAGATGGCAGTATTTTGCACAAAGCCTGAACTCATCGCATAGTTGCTCCAGATACAATCTGCATTCGGTCGTGTTATTTAGTATCAATAATGCGTTAGGCACTAATTTTATTTTGTTGTATGCAAGGTGTAATATTCCACTTCGATCTTCATAAGTGAAAATACCATAGGGTTGCAGACTTCTTTTTTGTGCTCTGTTGTAAGGGGGGTAATGATGCTTTATAGCAGCCGACTCCATCAGCAAAGCTACAATCTCGTTGCCCGACCGCTCAAAGTCTATATCGGTGGTTTCCCTGCATAACCGCACCTCCTTATCGGCCTTATCATAAAAATGACTCAACACCCTTTTCTTTATATTTATGGCTTTCCCGATATAGATAATTTCACCTTTCCTGTTTTTAAAATAATAGATACCGGGCTCCTGCGGCAGTTTTTCGAAAATAGCCCTGGGTAGTCCGGGGGGTAGTGTGGCTTCCTGGAAACGGGCATTCAAAAATGCCTTAAAAACAGGCTCGGAACCCTCCAGGGCAAGCAATTTGTTAAACAGCAATACCGTTGCATGGGCATCTCCCCGTGCCCTGTGCCTGTCCCTGAGCGGAATCCCAAGGGTTGAACAAAGTTTGCCAAGGCTGTAAGAATGGTACCCCGGAAACAACTTCCTGGAAAGACGTACCGTGCAAAGTTTTTTCCTCACAAAATCGCGCCCGATGGATTTGAATTCGTTCTTGATTACATGGTAATCAAAATTCACGCTATGTGCGACAAAAATGCAACCCGAAGTAATGGTTTCAATCTTTGGAGCTATTTCCTCAAACGTCGGGGCATTCCTCACCAGGTCATTATCGATCCCGGTTAAACCGGTAATAAAATACGGGATTTGGCATTCAGGATTGACCAGGGATGTAAATTCATCCACAATCCGGCCACCCTCCAGTTTGAAAACGGATATTTCCGTGATCTTATTTCCTTTTATACCATTTCCGGTGGTTTCTATATCAATGACAGTGTACAATTGGAGATAGATTACTGTGGAGAGATAAAGTTAAACCAATTTTTTGAAAGGAGGGGACCCTCCATGGTATGCGCATAAATTTTTCAGAAAGAACGGTTTTGAAGCAGCACAAATGGTACGTTTGTGTATTTTTATAAAAATCTCATCCTATGAAGTTTAGTCTGGCAAGTAAAACTGCCGTGGTTACAGGAGGTGGCAGTGGCATTGGTAAAGCAATCGCAAGGGCATTAGCGGAACAGGGAGCCCTGGTGCACGTCCTGGATATAAATCCTGATCACAGCACACGGACAGTCGATGAAATTAAGGAAGCGGGAGGCAATGCGGTTGCACATACCTGCAATGTGTCCCTTCAGGATAACGTGAGAAAGGTCATGGCATCACTCATGCAACATTCAAATATTGATATCCTGATCAACAATGCCGGGATCGGCCATATAGGGAATGTTGAAAGCACAGAAGAAGCCGATATGGACCACCTTTACGAGGTAAATATCAAGGGGGTTTACAATTGCATCCAGGCGGCCATCCCATCAATGAAGGAAAATGGCGGGGTAATTCTCAATATGGCATCGGTGGCAGGAACCGTGGGTATTTCAGATAGGTTCGCTTATGCAATGACCAAGGGTGCCGTACTTACCATGACCTATTCCGTAGCAAAAGATTACCTGGACCATGGAATTCGATGCAATAGCATTTCCCCCGGCAGGGTACATACCCCTTTTGTGGATAGTTATCTCGAGAAAAATTACCCCGATAACAAAGATGAAATGTTTGAAAAACTTGCAAAGACCCAACCTATCGGGCGTATGGGAAGACCGGAAGAGATCGCTGATTTGGCGGTATATCTGTGTTCGGACGAAGCCTCCTTTATCACCGGAACCGATTTTCCCATCGATGGCGGATTTATAAAATTAAATGGGTAAAATAAATGGCCGCCGGGTGTTGCTGGTTGTGGTGGTATTCGTTGCAAATGCAGTGAACGTGGCCCCTACCGGTGCCACGACCTACGAAGGGAAGAAGCGGGCCCGGAAAGCCACAAACCAACGACCCTCGGGCCTACAGGGACAAGGAATGGAAATGGATTGCAACTTTTAACAATTAAAAAGGAAAACGATGAAATTAATACGATTTGGGGCACCTGGAATGGAAAAGCCAGGGGTGCAGTTAGAAAGCGGAGCCCGGCTCGATGTATCTGAATTTGGGGAGGACTATACGGAATATTTTTTTGAAACCGATGGAGTTTCACGTCTTCAACACTGGTTGGAATCCAATAGCCCGGAATGCCCGCAGTTATCAAATGACACACGCCTTGGACCTCCAATCTCCCGTCCGTCAAAAATAATCTGCGTAGGCCTTAATTATGCCAAACATGCTGCTGAAAGCGGTATGGACATTCCCAGTGAACCTGTCCTGTTTTTTAAAGCGACTTCGGCCATAGTTGGTCCCAATGACGACTTGATCATCCCCAGAGGCAGCCAAAAGACAGATTGGGAAGTGGAGCTCGCTTTTGTGATCGGGAAAAAAGCGTCCTATGTGCCGGAAAAGAACGCCATGGATTATGTAGTTGGGTATCTTCTGCATAATGACTATAGCGAACGGGAATTTCAATTGGAACGATCCGGTCAATGGGTCAAGGGGAAAAGCTGTGATACTTTTGCTCCCCTGGGGCCGTTTTTGGCAACCAGTGATGAAATTGAAGACCCGCATCAGCTGGATCTTTGGTTAAAGCTCAATGGTGAATTGGTGCAGCAAAGCAATACCTCCGATTTTGTTTTTGGCATTCCCAAATTGGTGAGCTATATCAGCGAATTTATGACCCTCCTCCCCGGTGATATTGTTTCAACCGGTACACCCTCAGGGGTAGGCCTGGGGTTAACTCCCCCGAGGTATCTAAAGCCTGGTGATGTTGTGGAATTGGGAATACAAGGCCTGGGCACTTCAAAACAAACGGCCAGGGCGCATGAATAAACATTGGAATTTAATCACCCTGCTGTTTGTGGTGATCAGCTGTTCCTGCGGGCAGTTGGAAGCACCGGAAGCGGTTGGGCCGTTGCCCTCAGAAAGACAACTGGCCTGGCATGCGTTGGACTACTATGCCTTCATCCACTTCAATATGAACACTTTTACCAACAGGGAATGGGGGACGGGGGGTGAGTCACCTCAACAATTCAATCCCACGGAATTGAATACCAGGCAATGGGCCAAAGTGGCTAAGGATGCAGGCATGCAAGGGATCATTATAACTGCAAAACATCATGATGGATTCTGTCTGTGGCCAACAAAAACAACCACGCATTCCGTAAAAAATTCGCCCTGGAAAAATGGAAAAGGTGATCTGCTGAAAGACCTGTCTGAGGCCTGCAGGGAATACGGACTTAAATTTGGGGTTTACCTGTCTCCCTGGGATCGCAATCATAAGGATTATGGCAAAGCGGAATACATAGCTGATTTTCATGAACAGTTGCGTGAACTGATGACCGATTACGGTGAAATTTTTGAGGTATGGTTCGATGGTGCCAATGGAGGCTCCGGATATTATGGCGGAGCCAATGAGACGCGTACCATAGACAACAAAACCTACTATGAATGGGATAAGACTACGGCGATTGTGCGTGAATTTCAGCCCAATGCCGTTATTTTCAGTGATGGTGGCCCGGACATCCGGTGGGTAGGGAATGAAGAAGGCTGGGCCAATGAGACCAATTGGTGCATTATGCGAAGGGATGAGATCTATCCGGGTTGGCCAAGGTATGTGGAACTGAGATCGGGCCATGAGGATGGGACACATTGGCTCCCTGCCGAAGTAAATGTTTCTATTCGTCCCGGGTGGTACTATCATCCTGCCGAGGACCATAGGGTGAAATCCCTGGGACATCTGGTGAAAATTTATTATGAGTCTGTTGGGCGAAACGGGAATTTATTATTGAATCTTCCTGTGGATGACCGCGGATTGGTGCATGAAAAAGATGTGGAACAACTTAGGGCACTCAAAAGTCAAATTGACAGGGACTTTGCAACTGATTTAGCCAAAAGCAAAAAGGTGTCGGCCAGTAATATTCGTGGTAAAAACAGAGATTTTACCCCCGAGAATGTCATTGATGGCAATCCGGACAGTTATTGGTCAACAGATGACGGCACTGCAGAAGCATTTGTTACCGTTGAGTTTGAAAGCCCGACGGAAGTAAATAGGATCCTGCTTCAGGAAT